>DPVY01000263.1 GCA_003527965.1 Fidelibacterota bacterium | reverse complement strand
CAACCTATTTCAGGACAATACAGAGTTTATAGATGAAGATATCGATATCCTTCAGACAATTAGCAATATTTTTGCCGGCGCATTGGTTAACAAGCTTGAAAACGAAGAAAAGGATCAACTTCAAAAACAGTTGATCCGGTCCCAGAAAATGGAATCTATTGGTAACTTGGCTAGTGGCATCGCTCATGATTTCAATAATATCTTAACGATTATCCAGGGGCGGGCTCAAATTATAAGTATGGATTTAGGTCGCGACAACCCGTTAAATAAACAAATAGAACATATCATAAAAGCCTGCAAGCAATCAACCAAAATTACAAGTCAACTACTTCTTTTTAGTCGCAACCAGATAGCCGAGCTATCGACTATTAATCTCAATGAATTAATAAAAGACCTGATGAAGATGCTTCAACCCCTGATAGGTGAAAACATTGCAATTATTACCGAACATTCCGATGAATTATGGAATATATTTGCAGATCGCAGTAATATTATCCAGGTAATAATGAATCTGGCGATTAACTCTAAAGATGCTATGCCGGGGGGTGGTAAAATTTTCTTGAAGACCGAAAATATTGTTATCAGCGATCTCGATTCAAGAAACATTCCCGATTCTTATCCCGGGAAATTTGTCAGGTTAATTTTCGAAGATACCGGTGTGGGTATTAAAGAAGACAACATCCAGAGGATTTTTGAACCCTTTTTTACAACAAAAGAAAGGAGCCGGGGCACGGGACTTGGGCTCTCGGTTGTTTATGGCATTATCAAGAATCGCAACGGATGGATATCCGTCAGCAGTGAACCGGGGAAGGGTGCGATGTTTAAAGTCTACCTGCCCGCTTATTTCGGAGAAGATACTGGTATAAAAACAGAAACAATATCAATCAGTGATTTGTTTGGAAATGGTGAGCGTATTTTAGTTGTTGAAGACGATCAAAATTTACTGGATTTTGTCTCAAGTTTGCTCTTAAGATACAAATACAATGTTTATAGAGCAGAAAACGCAGAAAAAGCAATTGAAATATTTAAGAAAGAAAACGGAGATTTTCACCTGTTATTAAGTGATATTGTCATGCCGGGCAAAAGCGGATTGGAACTTGCCCGCGAATTAACCGGAAAAAATCCTAATCTTAAAGTTATTTTAAACAGCGGTTATACACAAAGAAGGATAAACAGGGTTGTGTTGGAGAAAAAAGGGATAAAATTTATATTCAAGCCCTATACAATTGAGCAGCTTCTAAAAACCGTGAGGGAGCAGCTGGGGCTACCGCAGTAATCTGTTGATAATAATAAACAGAATGAAAAAGGGGCAAAATGGCACGAGTTTTAATAATTGACGATGAAGCTGATATACGAGCGCTTTTAAGAGCTACTTTAGAGGCAAAGCATAGATATTTAGTATATGAAGCTTCCGACGGGGGAGAGGGATTATCTTTACAGAGAAAGTATAATGCCGATTTAATTATAATCGATATTTTAATGCCTAAAAAAGGCGGTTTTGAAACTATTAAGGAAATTAGGCGATTATATCCCAAAGTACCTGTTTTTGCTATTTCCGGGGCTACTTATCAGGGCTCAAAAAATCTCTTACTCGATAAGGCACACCAGCTCGGTGCCGTTCGTGTTTTTCCCAAACCTTTTGATATTGATGTGCTTATTAGTGCCGTAGAAGAATATCTTCCTTGCACCGCAATACCTGAACCTATATCGAATACTGAAAAAGAAACATCCTTCATTGCTAAAATTAAAATTCCACTCATAATAGGTATTGCCTTTATAACGGGATTTATTTTAGCGAAACTCTTATAATAAATCGAATCTATTTAGCCCAATATAATAGTTTATAGATTTTAAAAGGATTTCCGTAGATTACAGGCGATTTTCTTGAAAAACCAATTGCAGAAAGAGCAGGTTAAAACATGACAGATCAGATTAACAAAACTATAAGAGATTCAAAGACGGCGCGGTGGGGAGCATTGGGGATTGTTTCTTTCACAATGTTTGCCGGTTATCTATTTTGTGAAATCCTATCACCCCTGAAACCAATGCTCGAGACAGCTTATGGGTGGAGCAGCTCCGATTTTGGAACTGTTGTAAGTGCTTACGGTTGGTTTAATGTATTTTTCTTAATGCTCATCATTGTCGGCATTATACTTGACAAAATGGGTATCCGCTTCAGCACAATTTCATCTTCGTTAATAATGGTAGCAGGTGCTGCTATAAAATATTATGCTTTCGCCGGAAAATTCGGGCCCGATGCCGTGATTCTAGGACTGAAAGCTCGGATATTTTATGCGTCTTTTGGCTATGCGCTATTTGGTGTCGGTGTTGAATATGCAGGCATCACAGTTTCAAAGGCGGTTGTAAAATGGTTTAAAGGAAAAGAAATGGCAACCGCTATGGGTATGCAGGTTGCCATCGCCCGACTGGGATCATTCGTTCCACTTGCTTTTGGGGCGTGGTTTGCCAAAAAAACTAATATTCCCACAACGGTTTTAATGGGTTTATTATTTCTCATTATCGGATTTTTTACTTTCCTGATTTACAACGTGATGGATAGAAAGTTAGATACGCAGGAAAAAGCCCTGTCAGATAGTTTTGGTGAGGACAAATTTAAGTTGAAGGATTTGGGAGTAATTATTGGGAATAGAGGCTTTTGGTATATCGCAATCTTATGCGTATTGTTTTATTCGGCAGTTTTTCCCTTTTATAAATATGGGCCCGATTTAATGGTGAATAAATTTGGTGTGTCGGATAAGTGGGCCGGTCTTATACCCAGTTTAGTGCCGTTTGGCACAATTTTTCTGACCCCATTATTTGGTGGTATTTATGATAGAAAAGGAAAAGGAGCCTCGATTATGATTCTTGGTTCACTTATGCTAATCGTCGTTCATATTATTTTTTATCTGCCGTTTATCACCAGTGTTTGGATAGCGGTAGCGAATGCTATTTTACTCGGTATTGCATTTTCTCTGGTACCTTCCGCCATGTGGCCTTCGGTGCCTAAAATTATTCCTGAAAAACAACTCGGCTCAGCTTATGCCTTTATTTTCTGGATACAAAACTGGGGACTTATGGGAGTACCGTTTATCCTTGGGCTGGTCCTTAATAAAACGAATCCGAATATCTCGCCTTTAATAGCAGACTACAAAATAAAGTTTGCCGCAAGCGGGTTGTCTAATGGAGAAATTGCAACAAAATTGGACGAACTTAAAGCTGCGGGAACCATACCTGCCTATGATTATTCTACAACCTGGTTGATCTTCATAGGATTAACTGTTCTGGCCTTGATCTTTGCCTTCCTGCTTAAAGCAGAAGATAAGAAAAAAGGCTATGGTCTGGAATTGCCAAATATACAAGGATAATAATAGAGTCCAGGCAAGAATATAAAGCCCTCTATTATAGAGGGCTTTATTGCGTTTAAGTCAATACCAGAAAACTATAACATCCGACATGAAGACAATTTAATGATATGTAAAAAAACAGGGTTTGCTTTTTACCTTATCGTACCGGCACCCCCCGTTAAAACACCACGATATTCTTTCGTGTAAAACGACGACATTATAGAACAGACTATATACCGGGACCGTTATTTAATTTTCGCCATGATCAGATCACCCATCTCCGCGGTTCCGACTTCCCGACCACCCTCCTGCCGGATATCGCCGGTGCGGTAGCCATCGTCCAGCACAGCCTCTACGGCATTTTCGATGTCGTTCGCAGCGTCCGTCATATTAAAAGAATAGCGCAACATCATCGCCGCGCTGAGGATCTGGGCGATCGGATTCGCCACGCCTTTTCCGGCGATATCAGGAGCAGAGCCGCCGCCGGGCTCATACATGCCGAAACTGCCGTCGGCGATACTGGCGCTGGGCAACATGCCGAGACTACCGGTCAACGCCGCCGCTTCATCAGATAGAATATCCCCAAACAAATTCCCGCAGAGCATCACATCGAATTGCTGCGGGTTGCGGGTCAACTGCATGGCGGCATTGTCCACGTACATCGGTTCATACTCTACATCAGGATAATCTTTGGCCACCTCTTCCACAACCTCGCGCCAGAAGACCATGGTTGTCAAAACATTGGCTTTGTCGATAGAGGTTACTTTCTTGCGGCGTTTGCGGGCGATTTCAAAAGCAACGCGGGCGATGCGGGCGATTTCGTGCCGGGCATAGACCATAGTATCGAAAGCATATTCCTCATCACCCTCTCCTGCTCTACCTTTCGGTTGCCCGAAATAAATTCCGCCGGTCAGCTCGCGCACTACCAGAATATCAAATCCCTTTTCGGCAATATCGGCACGCAGCGTTGAGGCATAAGCCAGCGACGGATAGAGCCGGGCCGGGCGCAGGTTGGCATAGAGATCAAAAGCTTTCCGTAAACCCAGCAGGGAGTTTACCTCCACTCCCCGCCATTTGGCGGTATTCTGTTCTCGCACCGGGCCGCCCACGGATCCAAACAGAATGGCATCGGATTCCCGGCAAATCTGTAAAGTATCTTCGGGTAAATGGCATTGATACTCCTCCCAGGCAGCGCCGCCAACGAGAGCATGTGTATAATCAAATTTTAGCTTATATTTTTCCTGAACGGCGCTCAGCACCTTCAGGGCTTCCCGCATCACTTCGGGGCCGATTCCATCTCCGGGCAGGACGGCAATTTTTTTCGTTTCCATAATCAGTCAACCTTTCGCGCTATGTAGTTCAACAATCCGCCGGCGTCGATGATTTCTTGTGCAAATTCCGGAATCGGCAGGAAAGTATATTTTTCATTTTGGGTAAGATTGCGAATTACGCCGTCTTTGACGTCGATCTCCAGCTCGTCCCCGGTCTGGATTTTCCCGCTGATATTCCGACACTCAACGGCTAAAAATCCATTGTTAATGCAATTGCGGTAAAATATCCGCGCGAAAGTGTCGGCGATGACCGCCCGGACACCGGCGCCCCGCAGAGCCCAGACGGCGTGCTCCCGGGAGCTGCCGCAGCCAAAATCCTCACCAGCCACGATGATATCACCTTTGCGAACGTTCTTCACAAAATCCGGGTCCAGGTCTTCCATGGCGTGTTCGGCCAGGTCCTTCTCCTGGTCCATATTCAGGTAGCGCGCCGGGATAATTTCATCGGTATTGATGTGTGCGCGCGGATAACTATGTGCAAATCCTTTCATCTGTTCTCCTATAAATACTTACGCGGGTCGGCGATTTTACCTTCGACCGCCGATGCCGCCACGGTGCCGGGACCAGCCAGATAGACTTCCGCTTTCGGGCTGCCCATACGCCCTACAAAATTGCGGTTGGTGCTGCTGATACAACGTTCGCCCGCCGCTAAAATTCCCATGTGTCCGCCGAGACAGGCGCCGCAGGTGGGCGCAGAAACCGTGGCTCCTGCTTCCATGAAAATATCGAGCAAGCCTTCATGATTAGCCTGTTTCCAGATGTCGCTGGTGGCGGGCACAACGATCATACGCGTTTCCGGAGCGACCTGATGTCCTCGCATGATTTGTGCCGCTATCCGTAAATCCTCGATGCGTCCGTTGGTGCAGCTGCCGAGATAAGCCTGATCAATAGCGATATCCCCAACCTGAGAAACGGGCCTGCCATTGCTTGGCAGATGGGGAAACGCCACGACCGGTTCCAAATCCGTAACGTCCATCTCGATTACTGCAGCATATTCGGCATCGGCATCGCTGACAAAAACTTCAAAAGGCTCAGCGGTTCTGGCTTTAACGTAGTCGATGGTTTTCTGATCCGGATTAATTATCCCGGATTTGCCGCCGGCTTCGATAGCCATATTACAAATAGTCATACGAGCCTCGACGGACAGATCGTCAATCAATTCTCCGGTAAATTCCATAGCTTTATAGAGAGCACCATCCACGCCGATCCGGGTGATAATCGCCAGGATGACATCTTTGGAACAGACGCCTTTCTGCAGTTTACCGTTCAAACGGAACAGGATTGTCTCAGGTACTTTGAACCACAATTCCCCGGTCGCCAGGGTCGCCGCCAGATCGGTGCTGCCGATGCCGGTAGCAAAAGCCCCAAGCGCCCCATGGGTACAGGTATGGCTGTCCCCGCAGACGATAGTCGTTCCCGGCTGCACATGTCCCTGCTCTGGTAAAAGCGCATGGCAAACGCCATGACGTCCCAGTTCATAAAACTTTTCAATGCCCTGTTCTTTGGCCCAGCGCCGGATTTTCGCTACCATCTCGGCGGACTTAATGTCTTTATTGGGCACAAAATGGTCGGGCATGATTACCACCCGTTCCGGGTGCGCAACTTTTTGCAGCCCCTTTTCAGCCAGCATATCAATAGCCGGCGTGGTGGTCACGTCGTGACACATGACGACGTCGATCTCGGCATTAATCAACTCGCCGGGCTTTACCATATCCCGACCGCAATGCCGGGCCATTATTTTTTCCGTAATCGTACTTCCCAAAGTTTACTCCTGTAGTATTTCGCACTAACGCTGCGGATGAATTTTTTCCCTGAAACTTAAGGCTTTATTGATGCCTTTCACAATGGCTTTGGCGCTGGCGCGGATCACATCCTCGTCCACCGAGCGGGCCACAAATATATTCTGCTTTTCATCGGAAAGTTTGATCGACACGTCTGCCAGGGCGTCGGTCCCGCCGGTAATCGCCTTCAGATGGTAATCCATCAGTTTTAAAGAAGGATCTACCATTTGCCAGATTGCATTACTAATCGCGTCAACCGGTCCATCGCCAACCCCGGCTGCGATTTTCAGCTCCCCGTTGACCCGCAATTTCACCGATGCCGTGGGCGTCATATCGGAACCGGTAATCACGGCAAATTCTTCTAATTTGACAAATTGCTCTTCTTCGGACAGCTGATGAGTAATATCACGGGCAATGGCAATAACATCTTCCCGCTCAACAGATTTCTGCTTATCGGCCAGATCTTTGACCTTTTCGGTGATTTGTTGAATCTGGTCCTTATCCAGTTGAAATCCTTCGTCTTGCAGAAGGGCGGTCACGGCATGTTTGCCGGAATGTTTGCCGATCACCAGATTTTCGCCCATCCAGCCGACCTCTTCGGGCGTCATGATTTCGTAGGTTGCTTTGCTCTTCAAAACACCATGCTGATGGATGCCGGCTTCGTGGGCAAAGGCATTCACACCGACAATAGCCTTATTGCGCTGCACTTCGATGCCGGTTAAATTGGATACCAACCGGCTGGTTTTATATATCTCGCGGGTATTAATATTCAGCGCTACATTATAAAAGTCCTTCCTGGTCGTGAGGTTCATGACGACCTCTTCCAGGGAGGCGTTCCCGGCCCGTTCGCCGATACCGTTTATACAGCCTTCTACCTGACCGGCGCCGGCTTCCACCGCCGCCAGTGAATTTGCCACGGCATTGCCGAGATCGTTATGACAATGGACACTGACCACTATATTTTTTGCTTCGGGCACTTGCTCGAAAAGATAGCGAATCCGGTCGCCGAACTCCTGCGGCTCGGAATAGCCTACGGTATCGGGAATATTCACCGTAGTTGCCCCGGCGGCGATGACGGCACGCACGACGTCGCACATGTAATCCGGGCTCGTGCGGGCAGCGTCTTCCGGCGAAAACTCCACATCGTCGCAGTAACTTTTCGCCCGTTTGACGGCCTTTACCGCAAGATCGATGACTTCTTCCTTTGTCTTCCGCAATTTTTCATCGCGATGGACTTTCGAAGTTGCGATAAAGGTATGAATGCGGGGCTTTTCAGCGTATTTCACTGCTTCCCAGCAACGGTCGATATCGGCGTCGTTTGCCCGAGCTAAACCGGCAATCGTCGGTCCCTTGACATTCCGGGCAATCACCTTTACAGCTTCGAAATCCCCCTCGGAGGCAATCGGAAATCCGGCTTCAATCACGTCAACGCCTAACCGCGCCAATTGGTGGGCTATTACCAGCTTTTCATTGACCGTCAGCGAAGCGCCGGGACTCTGTTCCCCGTCCCGCAGGGTTGTGTCAAAAATAATTATTTTGCGTTTATCCATAATATCTCCGGGTTTTTAATCCACCTTTCGTTTTTTCATTAAATAATAAGATACGCTGTCGGTTAGAGCCTCCCAGCTGGCCTGGATAATGTTTTCCGAAACACCAACAGTGCTCCAGGTCATGTCGTCGGATGTGGACTCAATCAGTACCCGCACCCGGGCCGATGTGGCGGCACTGGCATCAATCACCCTGACCTTATAGTCGGTGAGTTTCATATCGTCGATTTCAGGATAAAAGTTGATCAATGCCTTACGAAGCGCGTTGTCCAGGGCATTGACAGGGCCGACCCCCTCTGCGGCGACATGTTCAATCTCGTTATTTACCAGCATCCGGATAGTCGCCTCGGTTCGGATTTCATCGGATTCGTTTTTTTCAACCATAATCCTGAAACCCTGCAGCGCAAAGAAATTCCGGTATTCTTTTTTCATTTTTTTAATTAAAAGTTCCAGTGATCCTTCTGCCGCCTCGAATTGATATCCTTCGTGTTCAAGATCTTTCAGACGTTTTACGATTGCCGGGATTTTATCCTGATCCGATTCCATATCGACACCCAGCTCATCGGCTTTGAAAAGAATATTGCTCTTGCCGGACAAATCGGAAACCAGCACTCGGCGGTGATTTCCAACGGTTTCCGGCTCAATATGCTCATAGCAGCTTGATTCCCGCATCACGGCGCTGACGTGAATGCCGCCCTTGTGAGCAAAGGCGCTTTTCCCGACAAAAGGCATGGTGTTGTTGTGAATGAGATTGGAAATTTCACTTACATAATGGGAAAGCTCCGTGATTTTCCCGATGTTTTCCGGCGGAACACAATCGTATCCGGCCTTGAGTTGCAGGTTCGGCAGGACACTGCAAAGATTGGCGTTGCCGCAGCGTTCGCCGTAGCCGTTGATAGTACCCTGAACATGTTCACAGCCGTTCTGGACAGCTGTAATGGTGTTAGCCACCGCCAGACCGGAATCGTTGTGGGCGTGAATACCCAGTGCTGCGGATACCGATTTACGAACGGTTTTCACAATGTCCGCAACTTCGGAAGTCAACATTCCACCGTTGGTATCGCACAACACCAGCACATCGGCGCCCGCCGATTCCGCGACCTGAAGTGTACGCAGCGCATATTCCGGGTTGTCCTTATAACCATCGAAAAAATGTTCGGCGTCAAAAATTACTTCCCGCCCGTGTTCTTTTAAAAAGAGTACACTTTCTCGGATCATCTCCAAATTCTGTTCCGCCGTAACTCGCAGCGCCTTCTCAACGTGCAGCATCCAGGCTTTCCCAAAAATCGACACCACCGGCGTCTCTGCCTCTAACAAGGCCCGAATATTCGGATCATCTTCCACACGATTTCGGATATGCTTTGTCGATCCAAAAGCCACGATCTTCGCATTCTGAAAATGTTCCTTTTGCGCCTGTTTAAAAAACACGACGTCTTTGGGATTCGATCCTGGCCAGCCGCCTTCGATATAATGAATGCCGAATTCGTCGAGTTTTTTAGCAATATGCAATTTGTCCTCGACCGAGAAGGAGATGTTTTCGCTTTGGGAGCCATCCCGGAGCGTTGTATCAAATAGTTTTACTCTTTTACCGCGCATACTTATTTTTCTTTTTTCAGCCATGACATCATGCCGCGTAACTGCTTCCCGACTTTTTCAATCAGCAGTTCGCTGTTTTCCCGGCGGCTGGCGTTTAGGGTCGGACGCCCGGCTTGATTCTCAAGAATCCATTCTTTGGCAAAACTGCCACTCTGGATTTCGCACAGGATTGCCTTCATCTCTTTTTTAACATCTGCATTAACCAGTCTGGGTCCACGTGTGTATTCGCCGTATTCTGCCGTATCGGAAATCGAATAATTCATCCAGCCAATACCCCCCTCCTGAATCAAATCTGTAATCAGTTTCAACTCATGCAGGCACTCAAAATAGGCAATTTCCGGCTGGTATCCGGCATCAACAAGTGTTTCAAAACCACCTTTGATCAATTCGGTTACGCCGCCGCAAAGGACTGCCTGTTCGCCGAAGAGGTCGGTTTCAGTCTCTTCCCTGAATGAAGTTTCAATTATCCCGGCCCGACCGGCGCCGATTCCGCAGGCATGCGCCAGGGCCATCTCTTTAGCCTTGCCCGTAGCGTCCTGGTAAACGGCAATCAACGATGGAACACCGGCGCCGATTTCATATTGACGACGAACCAGATGCCCCGGACCTTTGGGCGCCACCATGTAGACATCCACATCCGGCGGAGGAACGATCTGCCCAAAGTGAATATTGAAACCGTGGGAAAACACCAGAGCTTTTCCGGCGGTAAGATATTTTTCAATCTCTCCCGTGTAGACCTTTTTTTGCAATTCGTCGGGAACCAGGACCTGAATGATATCGGCTTTGGCGCTGGCTTCCGCAGCAGTCATGGGCTTAAATCCGTGACTTTTAGCCAGCAGATAATTTTCGCTGCCTTTTCTGTCGGCAACGATAACATTGTAGCCGCTGTCCCGCAGGTTCTGAGCCTGAGCATGTCCCTGGCTGCCATAGCCAATAATTGCAATTGTTTTGCCCTTAAGTATTTCCCGATCGCCATCCTTGTCATAGTACATCTTAATAGCCATTTTTCTCTCCTTTTTTTGGTGTTTGATATTCAGCCATCGCAAACTCTCCACTCCTGACAAATTCTTTAATTCCAAAGGGCTTCATTAATTCAATAAAGCGATCGATCTTCCGGGGATTCCCCGAAAGTTCAAGAATCATGTGATCAGAAGTAATGTCGATTGGATGAGCTTTAAAATATTTTATTAAATTAAACAAATCAACTCGTTTTTTCTGGGTAACATCCATTTTGAGGATGATATATTCCCGGACGATATAGTTGTCCTTGTGGGAAATGTCGACGACTTTCAGTGTATCGACCAATTTATTCAATTGCTTGGTTATCTGTTCAATGTGCTCCTTGCTCTCCGCAACCACCAAACTAATCTTGTAGATTTCGGGATTTTCAGTGGGGGCACCGATAGCGCTCTCAATATTATAACCCCGCTGGGACAGCAAACCAGCCACCCGAGCCAACACGCCTGCACTATTTAAGACAGTCACAATAACAGTATGTTTTTCAACCATTTTCTAGTCTCCCATCATAATATCGCTAAGCGGTTTCCCGGCTGAAACCATTGGAAATACATTTTCCAGCCGGTTCACTACAAACTCCATCAATACCGGTCCGTCATGAGCCAAACCCTTCTTCAGCACCTCATCTACTTCTGAAAATGAGGTCGCCCTGTATCCGGGCAGACCGTTTGCTTCGGCTACCTTGACCAGATCGGGAAGATATTGCGGTGGACAGTTTTCGTTCGGACCACGGCATTCATCCGGGCAGTCCGGAGAATGCAGTAAGCAGACCTGTGAATATTTTTTGTCCCAGAAAAGATCCTGCCACTGCCTGACCATACCAAGGTAAAAATTATTAATTACGATCAGCTTAACCGGAATCCGGTTGATCGCACAGGTCGCCAGTTCCTGAATATTCATCTGGATACCACCGTCACCCGATATACAAATTACTTGATTTTCAGGTTTTCCCAGAGCTGCCCCCATGGCAGCCGGCAGACCAAATCCCATGGTGCCCAGTCCGCCGGAACTTAAAAACTTTCGCGGTTGGCAATAATGATAATAAAGCGCCGTCCACATCTGGTTCTGACCCACGTCGGTTACAACTATTGTTTCAGGACCGGCAAATTTATTCACTCTTTCAATTACAAATTGAGGCGATATTGTTTCTTCATCCGATTTTTTATAGGTCAACGGATATTTTTCTTCCCAATATTCCGTGCGCTCATTCCAGGAATTTTTAACTCTTGGTTTTACCTTCTCAATCAAATCTTTAAGTACATCTTTGGCATTGCCTACCACCGGAATATGAGTCCTGACGTTTTTTCCTATTTCCGCGGGATCGATATCGATATGAGCCACGGTTGCATTAGGCACAAAGGTATGACGCGGACCGGTAATGCGATCATCAAAGCGAACGCCAATGGCGATCAACAGGTCGCACTCCACCAGGGCTTTATTAGCCGCCACCCGCCCATGCATCCCCGGCATTCCCAGAAAACAGGGGTGATTGTGGGGTACGCTTCCCAGCCCCATCAGTGTAACTACAACCGGAATCTGCGTTTTGTCAATCAGCTGCCGAAGCTCTTCGCTAGCGCCTGCGCTGACAATTCCGCCACCCGTATAGAGAAGCGGTTTTTGAGCCACATTAATCGCCCTGGCCAATTTTTCGATCTGCATCGGGTTCCCGCGCAGAACCGGTTTATAGCCGGGTAGTTTAACGTCATCAGGATAATTGTAATTCTTTAACTTCGCCGTTGCCACATCTACCGGGATATCAATCGAAACCGGTCCCGGACGCCCCGATCTGGCAATGTAAAAAGCCTCTTTTAAAACATGTGGCAAATCCAGGATATTTTTCACAAGATAATTGTGTTTGCAAATAGAACGTGTCAAGCCGAACATATCGGTTTCCTGAAAAGCATCGGTGCCGATATTATTGGTGTGCACCTGACCACTGATTACCACGATGGGTGATGAGTCGAGTTTGGCAGTGGCAATACCGGTAATTGTATTGGTAGCTCCCGGTCCGGAAGTCACCAGAGCAACGCCGACTTTTCCTGTAGCCCGGGCATAACCGTCGGCTGCGTGTACTGCGCCCTGTTCGTGACGCGTCAGTAAAAATTTTATCTCCCGACATGAATAGAGCACGTCAAAAATCGGTATGACGACACCGCCGGGATAGCCGAAGATCGTATCTACGCCTTCTTTCTTCAGTCCGTCAATTAATATTTCTGCACCGTTCATTTTTTCCTCATTACTGCTAAATTTTGGTATTCATCGGTTGTTTATCTAATTATCAAAGTTCCAAAACCGCGCCTTTAGCGGCGGAAGAGGCCATTTTTGCATAGCGTCCCAGGGCGCCGTAATTCACTCGGGGCGGCTCTGGTTCCCAGGCTTTGCGCCGCTTCTCCATCTCTTCACGGCTCAACAAAACCTCCAATTTTCCATTGGGAATATCTATGGCGATACGGTCGCCTGCTTTTAGCAGGGCAATGGGTCCGCCGACAGCGGCTTCCGGGGCGATGTGTCCGATACAGGCGCCTCTCGTCCCACCGGAGAAACGACCGTCGGTAATCAGCGCCACGCTCTCTCCCAGACCGCGCCCCATAATGTATGATGTCGGCGACAGCATCTCCTGCATACCGGGTCCGCCGCGGGGTCCTTCATAGCGGATTACGACTACGTCACCGGTTTTTACCCTTCCGGATAGAATTCCTTCACAGGCGTCTTCCTGACTGTCGAAAATTACTGCCGGACCTTCGAATGTTCGCATGGATTCAGCCACACCGGCGTATTTCACTACGCTGCCTTCCGGAGCCAGATTACCCGTTAAAACAGCCAGTCCGCCGGTCACGCTGTAGGCGTTTTCCAGGCGGTGAATCACCGCCTCGTCCCGAATTTCGGCGTCCCGGATATTTTCAGCCAGCGTCAGCCCGGTCACTGTTACGCAATCGCCGTTGATCAGATCCGTTTCCTGCTGCATCTCTTTTAAAATAGCGCTAATCCCACCGGCGCGGTCGACGTCTTCGATATGAAATTGGCTGGAAGGAGAAACTTTGCAGATATTCTTGACCCGTTTCGAAAGAGTGTCAATCCGCTCCAGGTCAAATTCAATTTCTGCTTCATTCGCCAGAGCTAATGTATGCAGCACTGTGTTTGTAGAGCCCCCCATCGCCATATCGAGAATCATTGCATTATCAAGGGCTTTTGGGGTAATGATATCAGAAGGCTTCAGGTCTTCGGTCACCATTGTCACAATCCTGCGACCTGCCTGTCGATATAAATCTTTGCGGCGCTCATCCTCAGCCAGAATCGTCCCGTTCCCGGGCAGTGCAATCCCCAGCGCTTCACAAAGGCAGTTCATGGAATTTGCGGTAAACATTCCGGAACAGCTGCCCCAACCCGGGCAGGCATAGCTCTCAATTTCAGCCAGATCTTCAGCTGAAATTTTTCCCTCTTTATATGCGCCGACACCCTCAAATACTGAGATCAGATCCACTGTTTTTCCACTCGGCGTCTTCCCGGCTTTCATGGGACCGCCGGAAACAAAGATAGTGGGAATATTAACCCGCACCGCCGCCATCAGCATTCCCGGGATAATCTTGTCACAATTAGGAATACAAACCAAAGCATCGAAGCTATGGGCGCGTAACATGGTTTCCACCGCATCGGCGATAATCTCACGGCTCAACAGGCTGTAGCGCATGCCCTCGTGTCCCATGGCAATGCCGTCACACACTGCAATAGTATTAAACTCGAAGGGCAATCCGCCGGCTTCATAAACAGCTTCTTTTACAATTTTACCGACCTCATTGAGTCTGACATGCCCGGGTACGATATCGGTATAGGAGTTTGCAATGGCAATAAAGGGTCTGTCAAAATCTTGCCTGTTTTTTCCGCAGGCTCCCAGCAAAGCGCGGTGCGGAGCTCTTTCCAATCCTTCTTTGATCTGATCACTTTTCATTCTGAATTCCTTTATTAAAAATTATTTTCAAAAAAAAACCCCTTCGCTTTGGGAAGGGGTTTTAAAACTTTTATTTTATGAGAGACTTAAATTACCCCTTCCCTCCTGTCTATGAGTAGAATAATAAGGACTATCCAAATAATAATGTCTAGTATATGTCGGGGTGTTTTCATATCAATCATAATTCTCAATAATTGCCCTATGTTAATAGTTTTTTTTATTAGTGTCAATCTATTTTTTTCTTTCTATTAAAATCTTAGTTAAGATTAAGCCGGGGTTGAGACGAAAATACTCTTTCAAAGCAACACACTTTCTTTACATCTAGCCTTAACCTTAATCTCAATCATTCTTATATATCCCTAAACTGGACAAGCCAAAACCCAAAAATGAAAAATCTTTTTATAAACACGAAGAATTATTAAATATATAACAACCCGAAGCTGCTGACACATTTAAGACAAGCGCTTTCTGGAGGAATGCCTTTGGCACAAACAAACAAGAATTTGAGAATTAAGGGGTTAAATGCCCTGAGAGAATTACAAAACTGAACGCTTAAAAGAATAAATATTTGCCATCCTCAGAACGTCTCATAAAACAACGGTGGCGGGGCAACCTTTGAATCTGTGATTTTAAAGGCATTTAGAATCTGTATTTGCGCCTGTTCCCAGGATGATTGATCCGGGGCGTGAATCACGGCAAGCGGCTCAGCTCTGTTGACCGCAGCGCCGATTTTCTTTTCAATTATAATGCCGACTTCCGGTTTGATCACATCCTGTAAATTCTTCCGCCCGGTGCCTATCGACAGCGCCGTCATGCCGATACTGTAGGAATCGATCGCTTTGATATAACCGGAATGATTCGAGATTACCGGAGCGATTACGGCTGCCCGTTTGTACTTCTCCGGATGTTGAACCAGGTCGACGTCGCCGCCCTGGTTCTCCACCATCATCAGAAATTTTTCATAAGCGGCGCCGGATTGAATGGTTTTTTCCAGTAAATGTACCGCTTTATCAAAGTCCTTTTCGATACCGGACAACACTACCATCCAGGCGGTCAAATGCAAAGTGACTTCTAGCAAATCCGCCGGACCGTCGCCTTTTAGGGTGTTAATGGATTCTACCACTTCCAGCCAGTTACCGACGGCGTTCCCAAGAGGTTGATTCATATCGGTAATCACCGATATGACCTTTAAACCAAACTGCTGTCCGACGTTTTTCAATTGTTTGGCTAATCGTTGGCTCTGGTTGTATTCCGGCAGGAAGGCGCCATTGCCCGTTTTAACGTCCATGACCAGACCGTCGATACCTTCGGCAATCTTTTTGCTTAAAATGCTGCCGCAGATCAGGGGAATCGACTTAACCGTCGAAGTTACATCCCTTAGAGCATACATCTTCCGGTCCGCCGGCACGACCTCTTCCGTTTGCCCGCCCATTGCGAGACCATATTTTTCGACAAGACGAATAAATTCTTTTTTCGCAAGCATTACGTTGAAGCCGGGAATACTCTCAAGTTTATCGAGTGTTCCGCCGGAATGACCCAGACTGCGCCCGGAAAGCATCGGCACCACGCAGCCCACGGCATTCGCCAGGGGCGCCAGAATCAGGGAAACCTTGTCACCCACGCCGCCGGTACTGTGTTTATCGACTTTGAAGGATTCTACATGAGACAGATCAATGGTTTCGCCGGAATGCAGCATGACGTCCACGAGGGCAATGGTTTCCCGGTCGGTCATGCCCTGAAAGTTCACTGCCATCAGCCAGGCTGCCATCTGGTAATCGGGGATATCTCCCTTGACGTAAGCGCCGATAAAATCTTTTATCTCAGCCGATGAATGTTCCTGCCCGTTTTTTTTCTTCTCAATAAAATCAGTGGGGATCATAGTTTGCTTCCTGTTATGTTTTTAATGTTTTTAGCGCTTGTCTTTTGATTTTTTTTCTGAAAAATTTTAGCAGCCTCGAAAAATCGACGGTTTTCTGTTCCCACATGGCGTAATAAATCAGGTAAATGCCAATCAGCATTAACAAAATATTGGGCGTCCACATCGCCCAAAAAGGCGGAATGATCACCATATCGGCAAGTTCCTCGCCACCTATTAAAAACACATAATAGACGAGGAAAAAGAGAATGCTTAAGGTTGCCGCTACGGCAATTCCGCCGCGCCGGGTCATGACCCCCAGCGGTGCGCCGATTATGATAAATACAATGCAGGCAAAGGGAATGGAATATTTTTTGTGAATTTCCACCTGATATTTATTAACCTGTTTTTGATAGCTGAATGCCAGATTGGCTTCACCCTGCAATCTTGTGTACAATGAATTCAAGCGGCGGTTTTCTATATCGGCTTCCTTTTTGGGAAGATTTGTCAGGTTTTGCTCCTTTCGGTATTCGATAATTTTCTTTATTTCTTTAATTTCCAAAGCCCCGGTGGTGTCGATCTCTGTCTTTACTAATTTCTGCATTTTCTCCAGTATCTTATCCCGCTCCCCGGCATACTTTTTTACATTTGCCCGCATCATGCCAATCGTCATTTCCCGGTCGCCCCGGCGGGCGGAATCCCGGCGCTCCAGCATCAGGTTATCTACCGGAATGGCAATGCGGTGTTTCCGGAAATCGGTACGGCGATAGTCTTGCAAATTTCCAATATCCAGCTCGTGGATTTCCCCGGAATATAGAGTAAACAATACCGTATTCCCGTCAATTTCAAGATAGCCGCTGTCCGCGTATATAGTCGTCTGGACCGACTGGGAATCTTTATTATAAATTGTGATTTTGCGCAAATGTTCGCCGGATTTTTCTTTTACATAGATGGAGTAATCTGGAATATCATCCATAAAATAGCCCGGTTCAATATTCAAGCCGGGGCGCTTACGGTAAATATCGCCCGAAAGCAACCTGGCTTTATGATTAAAATCCGGAAGTATATTATTGTGAAAAAATACCATAAATACCGCCACGAAAAAACCAAAAACAATCCCCGGTCCCAGAATAGTAAGAAAACTGATGCCACTGGCGCGCATAGCGGTAATCTCATTATCTTCAGCCAGCCGTCCGTAAGCCATCAGGGAAGCGACCAATACCGCCATTGGCACCGACATGGCAATGATCCAGGCCAGGTTCAAATATAAAAACTCAAAAATCACCGACCCGGGTAGTCCTTTGCCCAATAAACGATCTACCGATTTGATCAGGAAATTCGCCAGCAAAACAAAAGTTACCACACCAATGGAAAAAAAGAACGGAAACAACAATTCCCGGTAGATATAGCGGGCTCCTATCCAGGTGCCGCCTATGGAAATACTTTTTCTGACAAATCTTTTCATAAAGCGAAATATACATTAATCCCAAAATTTTTCATAAGTTTTAATATAAAAAGGGAATACCAAAAGAAAATGATATTGCAATCTTCTTTTATTATAATTTATATTAACCCCGGCTCCGGTCGGCTTCCCATAGGATTTTACCGAACAACACCGGTCTGATCATTGTGGCAAGTATCTTCAAATACCGGCAATAATAGATCTAAATCACATCACCGGGAACAAATTCCCGAAAAATTCAGTCAAAATAGTATGATTATCTTGACGACAAGCATAATGATGACTATATTCAATTAGATAAAAAGGATGATATCATGAAAAAACCATTAAAATTACTCTCACCCGCGATAATCGCCCTGTTCCTTTTATCCGGTTGCTATACAAAACTATCTGAACCCGTCTCCAGGGAAGAGGTTTCCCGGGGGAATTATGACCAACAATACGATGCCGAAAGCAGTCAATACGACGATGAAGTCGGTTCCTACGAAAGTTATGTGTTTGAGGCCCCCGATATTTCTGATTATAATCAAGGCTACCGGAACGCCACTCAAGACTTTTTAAACAGTAATTTATGGTATGGATATAATCCCCACAGCAGATTCTATGACTACAATTCTTACTGGTATTCACCCTGGAGTTCTTACCATTCCTTTTATTTGGGCTATTACGATCCCTTTTTCTATGATCCCTTTTATGACTGGGGTTATTACAGTTATGGTTATTATAATCCCTATCGTTACCGTAGTTACAATTACCCATATTCGAGATATTACTATGGCCGGGGCTCCTATTACTACGGCGGTTATTATCGCGGGGGATATGGCAGCCGTGAACCGGTTGCCGAGGGGCGACAACAGAAAAAAGCGGATTGGCAGCCTAAAGATTCTCCAACAGGGCAAAAACGTGCAACATTGACACCGAGACAATCCAACCCTGATTTCCAATCCAGCCTGGACCTGCCGATGAGCGCCGGGTCGGGAAATATGGGAAGTATAGGATCGTCCGGCTCGAGAAACAACAGTTCAGCGCCGATTGTCTCAAAACCGCAGACGTCTGAAAACCCCCAGGAAGTTTTAAAAGAAAAACAATCGAAACAACGGCTCACCCCCAAACCTCGGGATAAATCTATCTCCGGTTTTCAGAATACGATACAGCCCCCGCAGCCGAAAGCTGAGACAAAAATAATCCGGCGCTCTGCTCCGACCAAGCCCTCTCCCACTCCCGTTTTAACCCCACCGGAGAAAAAGCCCTCTGTTCGGCAAAGAAGTAAACCGGAGAAACAAAATAGTAATAAAAACAAAGAAACATATTCGGCGCCAAAACGTCAATCATCAGCCAGATCGTCTTCAAATAGCTCCTCAAAGAGTTCCAGCTACAAAGCGCCTTCAAATTCAAGATCTACTCGCTCGTCGACTCCGAGAAGTTCCACGGTTTCACCAAAACCCAGTAGCCGATCATCATCTTCCGGCTCAAGTTCTTCAGCCGGTTCACGTTCCCCAGGTAGTCAATCATCGTCTTCCAAGTCCTCTTCTAAATCATCTTCCGGCAATTCATCCAAAAACAGCCGAAATAGGAATTAATATATGACATGTATCCCCCAAAAATTAAAAATCTTGTTTGTCTTTCTTTTTATTATTCCGATAAGTATTCGGGCTCAATTTTTCAATGAAGCCATGAGCGGCGAAGCGCTGCGCCCGTTCCGTGATGTTTACGGTATCAGCTCCTCGACTTTTTCTCTGCATAATAACTCCCTGCTTTCGAGGGATATCTCATCGACGCTGGAAAACCCGGCGTTTTTGGTTAATATCCGCCGCCCCAAAGCCTGTGTCTCAATGCAGTATCTTAATGTCGATCAGCGTTCGGCTTTGGTCGGCAATCAACAGGAATTTGCCACCTCCTCCAATACTGTTCGCGCCGACTACTTTGGTTTTGCATATCCTGTTCCCGTTTATCGTGGCAACATGGTGTTTGCGCTCAGCTATACTCCCTCGGCTTATTATTATTCAAACCTGGAAAGTAAGGGAACAGTCACTTATGATTTCGGCGACGTCTATCAGGAAGTAAAAATCGAAGAAACCGGTTCCTTGAATACTCTTCGCATAGCCGGAGCTATTGAATTTTTACCTAATTTCAATACCGGAGTTTCCTTGAATTTTCACGGCGGCGATCGCAGCTACCAGTCTGTTGAAACTGCGATTGATGAAAATGATGTTCTGATAAATGATGAAATAATTAACCGCGAAATCATCAAGCCCAACTATAGCGGCTTCAACATGGACGTCGGATTGTCTTATCATTCCTCAAATTTTAAATTCGGGTTGAAAATATCCACACCTTTAAATCTAACTATTCAGGAAGTCAGTGAGTTCTCGGAAAAATTTACTTATGACGTTGACCCCGATTCAACCCAGAACGATTATTATGATTTTGAATATGAATCCCGTTATCCGATGGAAATAGCCCCCTCTTTTGCCGTTAAATTCGGACAATTAACTGTCGGGCTGGACCTTATAATCCACAACTGGCAGAAAATTGAAGTCGATCGCCTGGAAGACAAGAGCGCTATTAATCGCGACCTTTATTGGAACCTGCGCAAGACAACCGACATCGGTGTATTCCTTGCCATGCCGATCGGCAATGCCGTTTCAACCCGATTGGCCTATCGCCGCATTCCGTCACCCTATGAAAATATTCAAAATGACGACGACAAGTATTATCATTTAATCGGCGCCGGAATCGAAACAATCCTGAAAAAATCTTTTATTTTGGGTTGCGCTTACCAGCGAGCTGTCGGCGATCAGACAATATCACACCCTTATTTCGATACCTGGAGCAGCCAAAAATATACGGAAGACCGATTGACGGCTTCCATGGCTGTTCTCTTCTGATACTTTTCCTAATTTGCATAATAATTTCGTATCAGATGAGTATAATTCGCTCGATTTTATTAAATCTTATCCTGTTTACAATCATAGCTGCGGCTTCTGATACCCTCCGGATTTTAAAAGGTGGATGGATTTAAATATTAGCCGAATTAATAAGAAACAGGTTGAGAATCATCGTTTTGTCTTGTATATTCTGAAAGGAACTCCATACGAATGAAAAAGCAACTCAAATATTATATTTCCCTGTTACTTCTGTTAATTCCGCTTACTGCTGCTCCAGCCGCAGATTCGGATCCGGGTAACCGTGAAATCTGGGTTCTGGAGATCGATGGTGTAATCAATCCGGTAGCGGTGTCCTACATTCACGAAAACATTGAAAAAGCCGGTTTGGAAAAGATCGAGTGCCTGATCCTGAAAATGGACACGCCCGGCGGTCTGATGAACTCAATGCGGGATATCATCAAGGACATTCTAAATTCTGAAGTACCGGTAGCGGTTTACATTAGTCCCCGGGGCGCGCAATCGGCTTCCGCCGGCGTCTTCATTACCGTGGCGGCGCATTTCGCGGCTATGGCGCCCGGGACCAATATCGGCGCGGCTCACCCGGTTACCATGGGCGGCGGCAGCCCGTTCGGTGGTAGCAAACCCGATTCCGCCGGCACCGAAACTATGATGGAGAAAGTGACTAACGATGCCGTGGCACAAATCCGCAGTCTTGCCCACGAACGCGGGCGCAACGAAGAGTGGGTCGAAGAGGCTGTTCGGAAGAGCGTTTCCATTACTGAAACCGAAGCCGTGGAACTGAATATCGTTGACCTCGTCGCTAAAGATCTTGATGAATTTATTGAATATTTAGACGGAAAAGTCACTAAAGTCCCGTCAGGCGAAAAAACTCTATCCACCCATAATGCTAAAATCATCGTCCGTCCCCTGGGATTCCATCGCAAAATCCTGGATGTTATCAGCGACCCGAACGTCGCCTATTTATTACTGATTCTGGGCTTTTACGGACTCTTTTTTGAAATTCGCAGCCCCGGCGCCATCTTCCCCGGTGTGCTCGGCATCGTCTTTCTGATCCTGGCATTTTTTGCCTTACAGGTACTGCCGATCAATTATGCCGGTGTGGCCCTTATTATCGTTGCCATTATCCTGTTCATTTTAGAGATAAGTATAACCAGCTACGGGCTATTAACAATAGGAGGATTAGTCTCTATGATATTAGGATCTATGATGCTGTTTGACGTCGCGGAAGCGCCCAAAGCCCTGTTTTCCGTTTCCCTGGCGGTCATTATTCCGGTAGTGATTTTTACCGCCCTTTTCTTCATTGTCGCCTTATCTTATGTTTTAAAGGCCCATAAACGCCAGCCAACTACCGGCATGGAGGGTATTATTGGTGAAATCGGGATCGCGACCACCGACATTACCGAATCAGGAACTGTTAAGGTCCATGGTGAAATCTGGAAAGCCCGGGCCGCCCGGCCGATCCCCAAAGGAGCTCAGATTATCGTCAAATCCGTTGAGCGTATGCAATTAACTGTAGAAGAATATAAACCTGAATAGAAAAAGGAGAATAAGATGCAACTTTCTATTGTCACCATCATTATTTTAGTGTTTTTTGTCCTGTCCAGCGCTATCCGTGTTTTGAAGGAATACGAACGAGGCGTTATCTTTCGATTAGGGCGCATGATCGGCGCCAAGGGGCCCGGATTATTTTTAATAATCCCCTTTATTGATAAAATGGTCAAAGTCAGCCTGCGAACGGTGGTTTATGATGTCCCCGTTCAGGATATTATCACAAAAGACAATGTCTCCGTTCAGGTCAATGCGGTGGTTTTTTTCCGGGTAATGGAACCCACTAAAGCTATTGTTGAAGTAGAAAATTATTTTGATGCTACTTCCCAGCTGGCTCAAACAACCCTGCGGAGTATTCTCGGTCAAGCCGAACTGGACGAGCTGCTCTCCGGACGTGAAAAAATCAACACGGAACTACAGGCTATTCTTGATACACATACCGATCCCTGGGGCATCAAGGTTTCTCAGGTAGAGATTAAACACGTCGACCTGCCCACTGAAATGCAGCGCGCCATGGCAAAACAGGCTGAAGCGGAACGGGAACGCCGTGCCAAGATCATCAACGCCGAAGGTGAATTCCAGGCCTCAGCCAAACTGCTGAAAGCCGCTGAAGTCCTGACGAAGGAACCTATTACCCTGCAGCTGCGCTATCTGCAAACCCTGCGCGAAGTGGCTACTGAGAATAATTCCACAATCATCTTTCCGCTACCCATCGATCTGGTAAAGCCTTTTATGAAATTCTTTACAGACAAAGAGACTGACGAAAAAGAAAAGAAACAGTAATACCTTTTTCAAATCGTGGATAAAACGGTACAAGACCAATAGATAACAGCCCCCCGTTCTCTGCGGGGGGCTGTTGTCTGTTTTTTAGCGGGTTCAGAATGGCTAAAATCGAAAGCAGAATCAAAGAAGTTCGCGAGATTATCAACACCGCCAACTATAACTATTACGTCCTGGACAATCCCACTATCAGCGACGCCGAATACGACCGCCTGATGCGGGAATTACAACAACTGGAAGAAGAATATCCTCGGTATAGGACATCCGATTCACCCACCCGGCGTATTGGAGCAGCGCCGCTCGACAAATTCACAACAATTACTCACCGCATTCCCTTGCAAAGTCTCGATAATGCCATGGATGAAACTGAAGTTCGAGAATTCATCAACCGCATCTATAAAACTCTGCCGGGACAAGCAGTAGAATTCGTCGCCGAACCGAAAATTGATGGTCTGGCGGTGGAACTGGTCTATGAGAACGGTTTTTTTGTATCAGGTTCAACACGGGGAGATGGAATTACCGGTGAAGATATTACTCAGAACCTCAAAACCATTCGCTCAATTCCACTGCAATTACGTTCCGGTCAACGTCCCGTCCCCTCTTTACTGGAAGTACGCGGAGAAGTGTATATGGATCGCCGGGATTTCGAACGGCTGAATGAACAACAACTTGCCGAGGGTAAACCGGCATTCGCAAATCCCCGCAATTCCGCCGCCGGTTCTCTGCGCCAGCTGGATTCACGCATTACCGCCACCCGACCGTTGAATATATTTTGCTATTCCCTGGGAAGTTGTGAAGGAATTTCTTTTAAAACACATTTAGAATTTCTACAGATACTTCCGCAATGGGGTTTACGCATCAATCCTCTGATAAAACTGTGTAAAACAGCCGAGGAGTTGATTAAATATTATCGTTCAATTGAAACAAGGCGGGATTCAATCTCCTACGATATCGACGGCGTTGTCTTCAAAGTCAATTCCATCGAGCAACAACAAATTTTAGGGGTCAAATCACGCAGCCCCCGCTGGGCGATTGCCGGAAAATTCAAAGCCCGGCAGGAAATCACCCAAATTTTGAAAATCGAAGCCGGTGTCGGGCGCACCGGCGCCGTCACACCGGTAGCCCATCTCAAACCGGTGCAAATCGGGGGAGTGACCGTTTCTAATGCTACGCTTCACAATCAGGACGAGATTGACCGCAAAGACATCCGGGTCGGCGATTGGGTGGTAGTACAACGCGCCGGTGATGTCATCCCACAAGTTGTCAAAGTAATAACCGAACGGCGTACCGGGTCGGAAAAGCCATATCAGATTCCGGCTACATGTCCGGTTTGCGGCGGGCACGTTACCCGCTCCAACGATGAAGTCAAACACCGCTGCCAGAATATCAATTGCCCGGCTCAAATCAAGGGCCGGATTCAACATTTTGTTTCCAAACGCGCTATGAATATTGATGGATTGGGCGACAGGCTGATTGAACAGATGGTGGACACCGGTCTGATTGAAAATGTTGCCGACATCTACTTTCTAAATAAAGAGCAAATCGCCGACCTGGAGCGAATGGCGGATAAGTCCGCTCAAAATATCATTGCCGCTATTGAGAACAGTCGTAAAACCACATTGGCGCGATTCATTTACGCCCTGGGAATTCCCAATGTGGGCGAATATATGGGTAAAGTCCTGGAACGGGAATTCAAAGACCTTGAAACCCTGATAGCTGCCGATTATGAGCGTCTGGAAACGGTAGAAGGCATTGGACCAATAGTTGCCCGCGCTATACGGGATTTCTTTGATGAGGAAAATAATCTTCAGACAGTCAAACGGTTGCTGGAAGGCGGAGTCAGCATCGCCCAAGGCGTAACTGGCCCACAGGATGAACGCTTTGCCGGCAAGACTTTTGTCTTCACCGGTACACTAACTCAATTTACCCGCAGTGAGGCACAACAGATGGTTGAGAAGTTGGGCGGTAAAGCTTCAACCTCCGTCAGCAAAATGACCGATTATGTCGTTGTAGGAGAAAATGCCGGATCGAAAGCCACAAAAGCCCGGGAACTTGGCGTGAAGATACTGACTGAAGATGAATTTCGAGAGATGATCGGAAACGTATAGTAAAGCAAAATGTTTATAGAGAATTTTGATAAACCGCTTGCCAGCGGCATCCTCTTAGAAGTCCTTTGTGATCTGTTTGGGAGAAACGGTTTGCCTCGGGTAGCGAAGACTTTCTTTTCACCCCGGTATTTCTATTCTTAGGACAATGCCCGGATTTATCCGGGTGAACTTGTACTACCGTCTCCAAACCAATAACTGCTTCAGCGATTTATAATTGGAACATGAAGGCTATTTTGTTTTCCTTTTCTTGTGAGGCCATATCAAACTCACGTTAAATAACCCGAAGACAAAGAAGATTGTTTCAGATTAAGTATAAGATTAGTAAATTTATATATGTTTAAAAATGGAAAAGAGATCATTCTTGTAGGCGATAGGGTGTTAATAGAGCCCGATATCAATCATTCAAAAACACCCTCCGGCCTGTATCTGCCGCCCGGCGTGAAAGAAAAAGAAACTGTTCAGGGTGGACATGTGGTCAAAGTCGGACCGGGTTTGCCGCTACCCTTGCCCGATGATTCTAATGATGAGCCCTGGGCACCCGAAAACAAAGAGCCTCAATATTTGCCGCTTCAGGCGGAAGAAGGGGACTATGCGATTTTTCTGCGGAAGTACGCCATTGAAATTGAGCTGGAAGGTAAAAAATATTTGATTGTACCACACTCCTATATTCTGGTATTGATCCGCGAAGATTTTCTAAAAGAATAAAAAACGCAGCCCGATCAATCGAACTGCGTTTTCACTTAAACAATCTATCTATATTATCTTATCCAGTCAATATCCACGCTGCCTAAACCGATTTCCACAATCATAAAAATACGGTGTTCGGCATTTTTCCAGTTTTTACTGCGATATACGTCCTCGTCAATCCTTCTGAAACCGTTAAAATTCAGGGAGGATAAAAAGGAACTTTCCGCCTCAACCTGGACGGCATAATCTTCAGGGATTTCTACATTTACGGAACCGAGTCCTACCGTGATCCGGCCCTTGATATCTCTATTCAGATCGCCGTCAAAACGCAGGGTCGTTGAGCCCAAACCGCACTCGACATCAAATCGTTCCAGATTGGCATAACCGAGCCCGCTTGCTTCAACGTTCCCCAGTCCGGTTTCAATAGATAAGCGCCTGATTTTTTCCTTGTTGCTTTTATTGAAGTCCACGACCACATCACTCAATCCGCAGTTCAGATTCAGGTCATTTACCCGTAAACCGCTAAAGTCCAAAAGTCCTTTGCCCAGCCCCATTTCAATGTTGAATGATATTGGGACCGTTTCGATCAGGGCTATGCGCCAGTGGTTGTTTTTCAGGGCGGAAGATGTTTTTTTAGAGCCGCCCCAATGATGACTTTTTCCCTGCTGTTTGGACTCCAGGCGAAGCTTGCCTCTGTTGCCAACAGTCTTATATTGAACCGACGGCTTATACAGCTCTTTTGAATAGGTAATTTCGGATTGCATAATGTAATTATCATCTTGACAGCTTTTGATCTCTAATTTTCCCAGGCTGAATTCAATACCGACATCCAACTCTTCTTCGCCTTGATAGGGGATATTGTGTTGTTCGGTAACAATATCTTCTGCATAAGCGATTGTCAGGAACAAGCTTAACCAGATGCTAATAATACTCATCATAAAAATTTTTACACTTACCATCTTGCACTTGTAAATCATTTGTTTTCCATTTCTATTGCAGCAATCTGCTAATTATTATATTACCGGAGCTGGTTTTGAGATTTACCGGATCGCCACCCCCGTTGATACGCCCTTTTCCGGTTATGATCAATTTAGATCCTTTGATCTCTTTGGTAATGTCGAGGGGAAAATCAGAGCGGATCTGATTTTTATCCCATTTATTGTGGACTGTGATGCGGGAAAATATATCAGCCTTTATGTTGTCGGGCAGATAAATGCGAATATTGCCGCCGGAACTTGCTAAATCGATAGAATTATCTTTGAAAGCTTTATGAAGAACCTTCCGAACTTCAACATCGCCACCGGAAGTATGAGCATATATTGAGCCGGCTGCCGCTGACAACAAAATGTCGCCGCCCGAGGTTGTCGCTTTGACATTATGCAAAGCAGCGTCAATTTCAATGTCGCCGCCCGACGTATGCAGGTTACAGGCTCCTTTGACAAGTTTTACATAGATATCGCCACCCGAGTTGCTGGCATCTAAACTACCGCCAACTTCGTCGATCTCTATATCGCCGCCCGACGTGCGCAGATGAACATCGGATTTGGTCTTACCGACATTGATATCGCCACCCGATGTGCTCAGGCTGACGTTTATGTCAATAAAGTCTGCGTCAATATCACCGCCCGACGTACTTGCCTCTAAGCGCTTACCCTTAATACGGGTTAAGTAAATGTCGCCGCCGGAAGTCTTGACTTTTCCGTCACCATTCAGATCATCTATTGTAATGTCACCGCCGGAAGTCTTCGCATAAAGATTGCCGATGATCTTCTTCATAATAATGTCACCGCCCGACGTGTTTACGGTAATATCTTTGCGACATTTAATTGCGCTGATGTCGCCGCCCGAGGTGTGAATATTCAATTTACCGGTAATTTCGATCACATCAACATCTCCGCCGGAGGTATTAATGTCAACGACCCCCGTAACGGTTTCGGCAACGATATCGCCGCCGCTGGCGCTGATATCAAGGTTGAATTTTGACGGAATCCGGATAGTAAAATCACTGCGGTAGCGCCGGGAATCGGAGGAACCTTCAATCAACAGGGTTTTACCCTTTAGGATGTATTTTGCCCGTTTATCCCGGAATATTTTTTTTGCGCTTGATTCAGAGTAGGCGCTGATGCTATAACGCTCAGCGACAAGGATGTTATCACGGGCTTCACCGACGATTTTTACGTCACCGCGGATGTTTTTCATAATTAATCCGCCATTATCGGAAATGCTGTATTCTTTTCGGATTTCTCCGTGATAACGCCTGCCGTCGTATTGGAATTTTTCGGCAAAGGTGAAAACACTGACTGTTAAAATAAAAACTAAGCCAAAATATTTTATTTTCATTACTCTACCTGTTTGTTGTTTGTCTGTGATTGAGCTTCGCATAGAGCATCTAAATATTTTTGGGCTAAATCCCGTAAATCTTCATTATTGTCATTGGCAACGATCAATGCCATTATGGGAATCACATTTTCATCGGCGTTATTATACAGCTCTTCAAGGGCAATCATTCGTATAGTCTGGCTGGTGTCACGCAGCGCAATGGTTTTATAGGTATCGAGTATCTGATTGTTGATTTTATATGTCCGTAATACTTCCATAGCTTTGACGCGGAGTTCCTCTGCACTGTCTTTCAGTAGAACGGCAATCATTGTTGATTCATTTTCGGAATTTTGTGGGGTTTTTGACAAAAGCTTTACGGCGTGTAATCTTCGCGATTTATCCCGGTCGTGCAAAGCAGCATAGCGCAACATGTTCTGTATCGTTGGATCGTCCAGACCGCCCCTCAGGGACAAATCCTTTGCCACTGTTATATTTACATTAATGATACCGTCTTCATTTTCCGTCGGAGTCTCTTGAATAAGATCGGCAACTTCAACACTGCCGGAGTGCAACAGATAATTTGTCAGGGATTTTTGGACGCCCTCTTTTTCAGTTTCCGTCAGAGATGCCTGATAACTCACGAAATTCGCCAGCATATCAGGGTCGTTACGGAGCCCGCTGCTTAACCATAATTTTCCTACAAACACGCCAAGAATAAACGTAATACCTATCGCAACTAACTGGTAGCGCGGACGCGCTAATCCACCGGCCAGGAATTCCTGAATGTCATTAACCCAATTCAGGATATTTTTACTGATTTTGGTGCGCCCGGATTTCTGAATTTTAGCCATGACCTGCCTGTTTAGACGGTCAATCAATGCCGGTGTCGGCACTGTTTTGGGCGTCTGCCGGAACGCCGTTTTCATGGCATTCAAACCGGCTAATTCGTTCCTGCATCGGGAACAGGTCTCGAGATGGCGAGTGAATATATCGCGATCAACGGAATTTAGTTCGTCATAGAAGTAAAGCAAAAGCATGTCTTCATAGGGCTTATGCTGTTTCATGGTTTTCTCCATTTTAGGCCTTTACAAGGATTGTTTGTAGTTTGCGTGTTGCCCGGAATAGATAGCGTTTAACGGTTCCCTCTGTGCAATCCAGAATTAAGGCGATGTCTTTGATTTTTTTTCCTTCATAGTGCTTCAGGATAAATACGACTCGCTGTTGCGGGGATAATTGCAGAAGAGCCCGGTCTATTTCCTCCCGGAGCGATGAGTTCAGAGTTGCCTGGTCGGCTTCGCAGCTTTCGTCGGCGGGCAGGGTTTCCCACAGGTAATCATTTTCCCCGGGATCAACGATCGACATTCTTTTGGATTTGCGGAAATAATTGAAGGCATGGTTGGTCAATATGCGGTATACCCAGGTGAAGAATTCGCTTTCAAACCGAAAAGAATCGATATTCCGATAAACCTTTATGAAGGTTTCCTGATAAAGATCCTCGGCATCCTGATGGTTTTTAGTGAAGTGAAAGGCCAACCCCATGACTCGCTCTCCATACTTGCTCATTATCTTCTGGAAGGCCATCCCGTCACCATTTTTTATTTTTTCAATTATTTCTATTTCTTGTTGTTCCATAAATCAATCTCTTTGTTTAGACTGTAGAGGGCTCATAAGGTTGTCAATAGAAATTAGCGTAATACAAGCAGTTTCCCGCGAAGGAATTTGTCGCCGTCTTTGACGGATAAAAAGTAGACTCCGGACGAAACCCCTTTTCCTTGCAGATTTTGCAGGCTCCAGACAATTTGTTCATTCAATCCCACAATTTTAGGGATAAGAGTATATTTCCAGACGGTTTGACCGATAGAGTTATAGACAAAGAAAGTCGTCGGAGCTGCGGATGGAATTATGTTTGTCCATTGGAAGAAAAAAGTGACTTCCTGAAGAGCAGGATTCGGGAATGCGGAGATAGTCTCTTCAGTATAAAAATTCGGTGTAAAAGAGGAATCTTTTTCAAATAGGGACCGGAAGGTATTCGGAATTCCCCAGCCATACCGATTATCCGGTGAATCGGACAGGGAGGCATATTTTTTAAGCCGCTCAATGATTTGCGCCGGAGGCAAATCGGGAAATTTCTCCATTACCAGGGCGGCTGCGCCGGCGATCAGCGGGGTCGCAAAAGATGTCCCGCTCCGAGTTCCATACAGACTTGCGGAAGACGAGAAAGCAATATAAGTATAGACGCCCAGAGCGCACAAATCCGGTTTTATGCGTCCATCGGCGGTTGGACCGTGGGAACTGAATCCGGCGATCTGTCCGTTGCGATCTACCGCTCCAACGGTCAGTGCGCCGTACGCGTCGGATGGCGTCAGCAGGCCGCCATCCTGCGGAAAACGCTGCGCGTCATTGCCGGCAGCTATTACCGACAGGACGCCGCGTTCAAAAGCCCAGTTTATCGCTTTGGCGGAGTTGCTTGTTTTACCATCAAGATCCCTGAAAAAATAATCTTCGGCTTGGTTGTCAAAGTCACGGTATGCGACTGACGAGCTAATAATATCCGCGCCCCCGGCTTCCGCCCATTCAACCGCCGCAACAAAGCGATCTTCTTCAATAATACTCTCCGAACCGATTCTTTCGGTTTTAGCAAGTAAAAATTCGGCATTATAAGCGGCTCCGATATAAACATAGGGCTCATATCCGCCGATAACGCTCCATACGGAAGTTCCATGATTTGCCTGGGCGCCGGCGGAGGTTGTGTCTTCGCGTATTTCATCCTGGACATTATTATCGTTGAAAATAAAATCCCGCTCGGCAATTAAACGCCCGCTGTCAATGATATGTTGAAAAGCGGTATGATCTTTATAGAATCCGGCGTCGATAATCGCAATCCTGACATCGCGACCCGTATATCCGGAATCGTGAACCGCGGGGATATTAAGCTGAGCGAGCTGCGCATAGGTGTTTCCATAGAAAGGTTGATCCGCAGTAGATTTGTTCAATATTTTTAAAGATTCCGCTGTTTTAATAACCGGCTTTTTCTTAAAGGTTCTGATTTCCTGAATTTGACGGATAATCGGCAATTGTTTCAGCGCTTGGATTTGAGAAGGATAAACAACGGCGGAATAGGCGCATAAGGACCGGGAGTAATAGTTTATTTTGTATGTGTGGGGCGAAATCTGGTCATAAATCGATGCCGACGGTTCTGAATTCGAAAGGAGATTATCTGAATAATGCCCCTTTTTATTGAGCCGGTTCAGAGTTTTCTCGGGAAGTATTATTGGTTGAGTGTTGTCTGCAGATAGTCTTGATTCATCCAGATATAGCCAGACTTTTAGTGGAATTTCCGTCGAATCGGTTTCAATCTGTGGAAAAACAGCGGTTGATAAAAACATTATTAAGAAAAGAAGCCATAAATAGCGCAACGATTGAACCCGTAAAGCCGCTGTCAATTGAAATAGATTAGAAACAGTATAAGCCGTGTTTGTTACCCCTCTTCTCTTCCCCCGTTATAAGCCTTGATTATGTCTTTTACCAGGCGATGGCGAACGACATCGCTGGGATCAAAATAGATAAAATCGATCCCGTCGATATGGTTTAAAATATTTTTTGCCTCGATCAGTCCGGAACTCTTTTTGTCCGGAATGTCAATTTGGGTAATATCGCCGGTGATAATTGCTTTTGAATTGGCGCCCAGACGAGTCAGAAACATTTTCATCTGCATGCTGCTTGTGTTTTGAGCCTCATCGAGAATAACATAGGAGCTGTTAAGCGTTCGACCGCGCATATATGCCAGGGGCAGAATCTCAATAATATGTTGATCCGTAAAAGCCTTTAATTTTTCGGCTGGCAACATATCATGCAGAGCGTCGTATAGCGGCGCCAGATAGGGTTCGATTTTCTCTCTTAAATCTCCCGGCAAAAAGCCAAGGCTTTCTCCCGCTTCCACAGCCGGGCGGGTCAGGACTATTCGCTTTACTTCATGATTGCGCAGCGCCGCCAACGCGATGGCGACGGCGAGATAAGTCTTGCCGGTACCAGCGGGTCCGATACCAAAAACGATATCGTTTTTCAACGTGGATTTATAATAGCGTTCCTGGTTTAGGGAGCGGGGTTTGATCACACCGCTTTTTTTATATAATATGATTGTATCCGGCGCTTCTTTCAGATTGGGTTTTTTGCCGTTAAGCTCCACATTAATCAAAGCCTTTAAATCCTCATCATTCAGAAATCCTTTCCGGTTAATGGTCAGAAGCATTTCATTAATAATGCGGTTGACCTGTTCAGTGAAAGGCTCTTCGCCGGAGAGAATAATTTTATTTCCCCGGGCGACGATTTTCAGTGGAAAACTTTCTGTTAATATTTTTAAGAGTGAATCATTTACGCCAAACACTAGAAGCGGGTCCACACCTTTGATTTCAATCTCTTTTTTAATCATTACACCTCTCCGTTAAAAAACTGGAATATAGTTTTAAAAATATTTCGTTCAATTACAAGTTATTCTTAATGTTTTTTGGCGTCATGCGGAAGTGTAATGATAGACTAACGGGGCAACTGGATCTCTATACCTGTCAGGTTTATTCAAATAATCATATCCGAAGCAGAAGAATCTTTTAAACCTGACAGGTATAACGCGATTTGTTGGTATGATTAAGATTTGATAAAAGCGTCAGGAGTGAGATCCCGACGCAACTGAAATATCCGGGAAATTTTCAGATAGTCTTTACCTTAATTTAGGATTATTTCTATAATCAGAGACTTTAGTATCGTGGGTAAAATGACTGTGTCACCGCGGGAGCGGAGACACAAGTACAACACAGCTTCGCGACTCACTTTTCTTTTCATTCCCAAGCCCCACGGAACCTTGCTTACCTCCAAAACCCCGGAACCTTGCTTATTCCCAAGTCCCAGCTTGGGAATGTTTACAATGAGGTCAATTATTATATTTTTTTCTCTATCTTCTTCAAAATATCACCGGCACAAATTGTAGTTGCAAATATTGAAATTACTCATTACAATCAAACGTCATCATGGCTTGTATAACTTATCAGAGGGTATTGCCAGGTTCTCCGGGGACGGAGCGCTTGGCGGATAAATGCGGTGTCCGGTGCAAACTATTTGATATTTTTCAGCCGCAGGTTTGCCAGCCCTTGACTTAAGGCGGCACCAGCCGAGTGGTAAAGTCAGAAGCCTTCAGAAGGTTTAATAGAAGATTTACAGACTGGTCAGGATGCTTGATATAACCTTCTGAAGGTTGGGTTGATCTATGCCACACTCATTCCCAAACCCCTACACCACGCTCGTTCCCA
>DPVY01000197.1 GCA_003527965.1 Fidelibacterota bacterium | reverse complement strand
TTCCGATAAAACAGATGACGGATCTGAAAGCAGACGTATCACCGGCTCCGATTATTTTTTCAGGGCAGCCTTGATAAGTTTTCCCGGTTTAAAATGGGTTTTCTTACGAGGAGGTACGTAGACAATTTCATTGGTTCGCGGATTCCGGGCTTTAGGTTTTGCCTTAGTTTGTTTTACTTCGAAAACACCAAAATTCCGGATTTCAATCCGCAGGGTTTTCCGATCTTCGCAGAGCATTTCCCGCAATGTGACAAACACTTCATCAACAATCTTCTCAGTAGCTGATACTTTGCGGTTTAGGCGCTGGGCTGTTAATTTGACAACATCTTTCTTAGTGTAAGTATGAGTATTCATCTCCTACCTCCTTTTATTTGCGTTCGACAGTTATTATACCCTGCACAGTTTGTATCTTTGTAATAACCCTGTTCAGGTGGTTCAGGTTTCCTACCTGTAGTACGAATGAAATATGTATGATAGTATCATCAACACTGCCATCGATGCTGATAATATTGGTATTGGTCGTTGAAATCATATCTGTGACATCTTTAAGAAAATTTTTACGCTCCTGCCCAACCACTTTTATCTGGGCAAGAAACTGCTGTTTGGAATCTACATCCCAGTTTACATCAAGCAACCTTTCATTTTCTTTAAACAGCGCTGGAATATTACTACAATTACTTTTATGTACTATAATTCCTCTTCCACGACTGACAAAACCGATAATCCGATCGCCGGGAATGGGGTTACAACATTTCGCAAAATTGACCATCAGATTAGTAATACCCTGAACATTTATGCCCTTAATATTTTTCCGGGCTTTCTCGAGAAAAAGCGAATCAACATCTTTCTCTTTGATCTCTTTTTTACTCTCAGGAAACAATTTTGAATAAATTCCGGGCACTGTAATTAAGCCGCTGCCTACGGCGCTGTAAAATTTATCAAGATCGTCAAATCCAAACTCTGCTATGGATTCCCGCACGATCTTTAAAAACGCCAGTTGTTTATTCCGCCTATTTTCCTTATCCAGAATCTCTTTCCCTAAGTGCACACTTTCTTCGAATTGAGTTTTCCTGATCCAGCGTTTAATATCTCCAATAGCTTTCGAAGTTTTTACAAATTTCAGCCAGGCATAACTGGGACGGTGATTTTCAGAAGTGATAATCTCGACCGAGTCTCCGCTCTTCAACTCAGTATTCAGGGGAACCATCCTGCCATCTACTTTTGCCCCGATACAGCAATAGCCCACCACCGTATGGACTTCAAAGGCAAAATCAACCGGTGTTGCGCCCTTAGGTAAACGAATTAAATCACCCATCGGCGTAAACACGAAGATCTCATCTTTAAAAAGATCAATCTTCAAAGTCTCCATAAAATCTACCGGTCCGCCCGATTCGTTCTTTAATACATCAATCAAATCCCGCAGCCATTTAACATATTTATCGACTTCGTCCGGCCGCGTCCGACCCTCTTTATAGCGCCAATGGGCGGCAATTCCCTCTTCGGCAATCTCATCCATTTCTTCGGTGCGAATCTGAATTTCCACAATTCTCCCGCCGGGTCCGTAAACTGTCGTATGAATGGATTGGTAATAATTAACCTTATGGCTGGCGATATAGTCTTTAAAGCGATCCATTATCGGGGTGAAGAGATTATGGACAATTCCCAGAACCGAATAGCACTCTTCCTTATTCGAAACAATCACTCGAATGGCAAGCAAATCGTAGATTTCCTCGAAGGGTTTGTTCCGGGTTTTCATTTTCTTATAAATTGAATAAAAATTTTTGGGACGACCGCATACTTTTGCATCAATACCGAGTTCCGTGAGAGCTTTGGTAAGAGGAATTGTAAAAGTCTTGATATATTCTTCCCGTTCGCTTTGTTTTTCTTTGATCTTCTTCTGCAGAAATTTATAGGCTTCGGGATCGAGATTTTTTAAGACCAGGTCCTCTAATGTCGATTTTAATTTAAACATACCCAGCCGGTGAGCCAGAGGTGCATAAACATCCCGGGTTTCAATGGCAATCCGACGACGTTTGACCTGAGGCAAAGATTCAAGGGTCTGCATATTGTGAGCGCGATCGGCAAGTTTGATGATCAATACCCGAATATCATCCGCCACACTCAACAGCATTTTACGAAAATTATCAGCCTGCTCTTCCTGCCGGTTGCGAAAAGTAATTCCACTGATCTTGGTTACCCCTTCGACCAATTTTGCGACCTCTTCACCAAACCGGGATGTTAAATCTTCATAACGAACCCCGGTGTCTTCGATCACATCGTGCAATAAACCGCAGGCTATTGTCACAGGATCCATATTCATCTCGGCCAGAATCTTTGCCGTCTGATAAGGGTGCTCAAAGTAGGGTTCACCGGATTTTCTGAACTGACCGCGATGGGCTTCCCTGGCAAAGGTATAAACCTCCCACAGAAAATCTTCATCTTCCTTCAGAAAGGATATCCTATTATCTGAAGATTTGAGAAGGGCGTAAAACTTCTGCGGACGTCTTCCTTTGTGGAGATTGACCTGTTTGATCAGCGCTTTAGTCATTAAAAAGGAGCGCCCTCCAATTCTTCACGTTGAGGAGCTAAATTTTCAAATCGGGCATATTTACTGATAAATACGGCATTTACCGTATCGGTAGGACCGTTCCGCTGTTTGGCAACAATGATTTCAGCCTTGCGCTCATCTTCCAGAGTCATTTCTTCGCCCTTTTGTCTCATGTAGACGGCCGGACGATACACAAACATTACCACATCCGCGTCCTGTTCAATTGCCCCCGATTCACGCAGATCGGATAATTGCGGACGATGGTTTCCGGTGCGCGCTTCTACGGCGCGAGACAGCTGGGATAGAGCCAGTACCGGCACACTGAGTTCTTTGGCCAGGGCTTTCAGGCTTCTGGAAATCTCGGTAATTTCCTGTTGACGATTTTCTGCGCGATGTCCTTTTACCAATTGTAAATAGTCCAATATAATTATCTGGACATCGTGTTCAGCCTTTAAACGCCGGGCTTTTGCACGAATTTCCATCATCGTGAGCGTCGCCGAGTCGTCAATATAGATTGGCGCTTTGGCAAGTCGACCGGTCTGCTCACTCAATCGCCGCCATTGATCCTGGGGCAATTTCCCGGTACGCACCAGGTGGCTGTCCACTTTGGCTTCGGCACATAATAAGCGCATCGCCAGCTGGTAATCCGCCATTTCCAAACTAAAAAAACCGATCGGAACATTATATTCAACCGCCATATTTCGGGCAATAGACAACGCCAGGGCGGTTTTACCCATACTGGGTCGTCCCGCTAAGATAATCAAATCGCCATTTTGAAAGCCGGAAGTAAGGTCGTCCAATTCAATAAAACCGGTTGGAACACCGGTGGTATGGAACTTTCTTTTATGAATTTGGTCAATATGCTCAAAAGTTTGGTTCATTACATCAACGAAATTCTTGAATCCGGTTCTCAGCCGGCTTTCCGACAATGCAAATATCTTCTGTTCAGCCTGATCCAGAATCTCAAAAGCCGGGCTCTTGGCTTCATAGGCTTCACTTTGAATTTCCGTTGATGAAATAATCAGCTTACGCAAAATCGATTTCTCCAGAACGATTTTGGCATAATACTCCACATTAGCCGATGAGGGCGTCGATTCAACCAGACCGGTGATATAATAAGCTCCGCCGACTTTATCAAGCAGTTTAGCCCGTTTCAATCGATCAATTACACTGATCTGATCAATCGGTTGACCTTCATTAAAAAGATCGATCATAACGCGAAAGATATATTGATGAGCATCCTTGTAAAATGCCGTATGGTCCAAATGTTGAAGGGACTTGCTGACCGCCTCCTTGTCCAGCATCATAGCCCCAAGAACCGATATTTCCGCCTCATCGGCATGGGGTGGCACTCGTAAATAGTCGCTCTCTTTCTCAGACACTATATACTCTCCCTGTTTTCTTTATATATTTTTTGAATTTTCTGAAAATCTTCCCATGCAAATTTTTTAAGGTTGGGATTCCTTAATAGTGCTGAAGGATGATAGGTTACGATAACATTAACACCGTGATAAGTATAGATTTTATCCCGCATTTCGCGCAGCGGGGATTCAATCCGCAACAATGTTTTTGCGGCTGTCAACCCCAGACAGACAATTAATTTGGGCTGAATAAGATCAATCTGATTCACCAGATAGGGCTCACACTGTTCAATCTCACCAGCGTGAGGCGTCCGGTTTTGCGGCGGACGGCATTTTAAAATATTAGCAATAAAAACCTGGTCCCTGGTCAATTGAATAGCCGCCAGAATTTTATCCAGGAGTTGCCCGGCTCTTCCCACAAAGGGTTCGCCCTGCAAATCCTCTTTTTCACCCGGCGCTTCTCCGATAAAAAGCAGATCGGCGTCTTTCTTACCGCACCCGAATACAACTTTCGTCCGGGTTTTAGATAATTCACATTTGGTGCAGGACATAACCTGCGTCGTTAATTCATCCCAGTTCATAGCGTCCTTATTTTTGCCGTATTTCGGTTTTTCATCGAGATAAAATTCATCGGTAAAAAGTTCCGCCTGTTGCAAGAAAAAATCCCGGATCAAATCCTTAGAAGGCTGCATTACGGCTTTCTCCCGTGTTCAATGATACGATTGATGATCTGACGGGCAATTTCCCGCTTATCGGTCATGGGGAGATGCCATTCACTACGGTCTTTTGCAAAGATTGTAACCTCGTTGGTGTCGAATTCAAAACCCGTGCCTGTTTTTGAGGGATCATTCCAGACGATAAAATCCATGCCTTTTGTGTCCATTTTTTTCAGGGACCGCGCTTCGCCGTCTTCCATCTCAACACTAAAACCAACGATACAGCAGCGTTTGTCCGCCGCCCGGAAACTCAGCAGTAAATCCGGTGAAACGCGCAATTTTAAAGCTTCCGGGAGCCCGCTTTTCTTCAGCTTTGACGAAACCTGCTCTGCGGGAGCGATATCTTCAACGGCTGCTGCCATAAAAAGAAAATCCGCGGTGCCGGCATGCTCAAGCAGCCGTTTCTGCATCTCCTCTGCCGATTCCACCCGAACCGTTACAATATCCTTTGGTAAAGATAATGCCGTCGGGCCGGTAATCAAGGTAACATCGGCGCCCTCTTTAACAGCCTCTTCAGCGAGGGCGTAACCCATTTTTCCCGACGACCTGTTCGAAATAAAACGCACCGCATCGATATATTCCCGGGTCGGACCGGCTGTGACAACCACCTTTTTGCCTTGCAATAGATTCTTACCATTCAATCGCCGATCGATGTAATTGATAACGGTTTGCTCATCGGCCAAACGCCCCTTGCCGACATCCTTACAGGCCAGGTCGCCATATTCAGGCTCGATAAAACCATACCCGAGATCTTTAAGTTTTCGAATATTTGCCCGGGTAATGGGATTCGCATACATTCTGTCATTCATAGCCAGCGCAAAGACCGTTTTATTGCCGGCAGTCAGGATAACGGTACTGAGCATATCGTCGGCAATTCCATGAGCGGTTTTGGCGACAATATTAGCCGTTGCCGGACATACCAGAACCATATCAACATCTCGTCCCAGATCGATATGCCGGGTATAGACTTTTTCCCGGGAAAACATCTCTGTCACCACAGGCTGTCCGCTAAAGGTTTCAAAGATCAGGGGCGTCATGAATTTCCGGGCTGCTTCCGTCATAATGACCACAACTTCAGCGCCATTGTCATTAACCAGCCTCCGTAAAAGCGCAGCCGATTTATAAATGGCAATTCCACCGGTTAACCCGAGAGTGATTTTTTTATTCTTCAATATCACTTTCTATTTCTTCCTCTTCAGGCTCAACTTCGATATTGGTGTGTCGGTATTCCAGATTACCTGCCATTATCTCTTCAAGCGCAATAGTAATCGGTTTTTCCCTTTTGTCATAATTCTCGATTTCCAGTTCGTCCGGTGTCTCGTCGAAAACCTCTTCCTGATCTTCTTCAATAGTCGGAAGCGGATTTTTGGCAATCTGGAGAGCGTTGATCTGCCGGGCTCTTTTTGAGGCTGCGACGATCAATTCAAACAGATCTTCAGATTGTTCTGTTAACTTTTTAAAATCCAGAGTTTCACTCATTTTTTCCAATACTCCTCTATTATTATTCTAATTTTACGGAGAGTTTCACTTAATTGATTATTTACGATCTGATAATCAAATTGTTTTCCAAGTTTAATTTCGTCAGGTATCCGGGCATTGCGGATGGCAATGGATTTTTCATCATCGGTGCCCCGTCCTTTCAAACGCCGCAGCAGCTCTGCCTGATTAGGCGGCAGCAGAAATATCGATACTGTATCATCGGGATAAAGTCTTTTAATCCGTAACGCTCCTTTGACATCAATATCCAGCAACAATATCTTGCCCATATCGAGAGTGTTGCTCACTACGCTTCGTAAAGTTCCGTAATAATTCCCGAATACTTCCTCCCATTCAGCGAGCTTATTCTCCCGGATGTATTTTTCAAAAGTGTCCCGGGATAGAAAGGTGTAATCGACGCCCTCTTGTTCGGATTTGCGCGGCGCCCGGGTTGTCGCAGAGACCGAGAACACAAACCGGTCATCGTTTTTTATCAAATGACGACATACGGTGGTTTTTCCAGTTCCGGATGGGGCAGCAATGGGTAGTAATAGTCCTTTTGCACTCATATTATATTCTGGGCTTGTTCTCTTATTTTTTCCAGTTCGTTTTTTATCTCAACCACATGATGCGAAACCTCGGCGCTTTCAGATTTGGCGCCGATAGTGCCGACCTCGCGGTTCATCTCCTGAATCAGAAAGGTCATGCGCTTGCCCACCGGCTCAGGTGTATCGTAATAGGTCCGAAACTGCCTGATATGGCTGTCGAGGCGTTCACACTCTTCGGTAATGTCGATTTTCTTGGAGTAGAGGGCTGCCTCCTGGATGATTCGGCTTTCATCGATGTTCAGATCGCCGGTCAGGAGCAGCAATTTTTCCTTAACTTTCTCAAAATAGGTCTGTTTATTTTGGACAGAAATCTGTTGGATTTGTGTCGTAATGTCATGGATCAGATCCAGGTGGGTCTTGATCTCGCCCGCCAGGTGAGCCCCCTCGGCATTCTGCATTTTCAGGACTTCAGCGATCACATCCTCCAGAGCCTGAAAGAGTTCACCCTGCAGCGCCTCGGCGTCATTCTCCGGAGCTTTGACTTCAAAAATATCGGTAAAATTCAGCAGATGACTCAGCGTAATCGCCTCGGGACTGCCCAGAGATTCATTGGCCTCTTCCAGCAGGGTCCGGTAGTGGTCCACCAGTTTCCGGTTCAACTGAATGTGCTGTTTCTCATCTTGGGAACCGTTCATGGTAATAAACACCTTGACCCTGCCGCGAAGCAGGCGGCTGCTGAAACGGCGCTTGATCTCCTCTTCGCGGGCTTCAAAGATTTCGGGACAACGAATCGAAAAATCAAAATAACGGCTGTTCTCCGAACGCACTTCAATTGTCAACACCCCGCTTTTTAACTGCCGTTCTACCTTGCCAAATCCCGTCATACTTCTAATCATTCTTACTCCTTCAAAATTACCCCGTAAATCTACTGCGCCCAAAGCAAACAGTCAAATCTAAAAACAATGTTTTTCTCTTTATTTATTAAATACTTAGATAAAGAACATATCTTCTGTATTTATATTTTGACGATTTTTACATTTCCCCGGTTTTATCCATATCCCGATTGATAATTAGCAAAATTTGTCCTAAACTTGGAGGGATTTTTAAACACTTCAGAAAGGACAATCATGGCAGATATTCCAACAGGATTTGACAATGAAAAATATCTGGCTGAACAGAACCGGGCAATTCTGGAACGGGTAGAAGGACAGTTCAAAAAGCTTTACCTGGAGTTCGGCGGCAAACTGATCTACGACTACCACGCTGCCAGAGTGCTGCCGGGCTTCGATCCCAATGTAAAAATCCGTTTGCTGCAGCAGCTCAAGGACAAGGTAGATGTAATCTTCTGTATCTATGCCGGCGATATTGAGCGCAATAAAATCCGGGCGGATTTCGGTATCAGCTATGATAGTGCTACCCTGAAAACAATCGACGACCTGAAGAATCAAGGTATTTCGGTCAATGCCGTGGTCATCACCCGCTATGAATCTCAGCCTGCCGCCACGACCTTTAAAAACAAGCTGGAACGCCGGGGTGTTCGGGTTTTTACCCACGGACTAACCCGTGGCTATCCCACGGATGTTGACCTGATTGTCAGCGAAGAGGGCTATGGAGCCAACCCTTATATCGAATCCGAAAAACCCATTGTCGTAGTCTCGGGGCCCGGCCCCAACAGCGGCAAGCTGGCGACCTGTCTCTCCCAACTCTATCACGAATACCGCCACGGTGTGCATGCGAGTTATGCCAAATTCGAGACCTTTCCCATCTGGAACCTGCCGCTGAAACATCCTGTAAATGTGGCTTACGAAGCCGCCACTGCCGATCTGCATGACATCAATATGATCGACCATTTTCACCTGGATGCTTACGGTCAAATATCTATCAATTATAACCGTGATATCGAAGCCTTCCCCCTTCTTAAACGGATTATCGAACGAATCACCAACAAACCCTCTTTCTATAAATCACCCACCGATATGGGAGTCAACCGGGCTGGCTTTGGTATCGTCGATGATGACATTGTTCAGGAAGCCGCCCGGCAGGAAATCATTCGGCGCTATTTCCGTTATGCTGTCGAGTATGCTACGGGTCAGGTGGACATAAAAACTGTCGAACGGGTAAATCTGTTAATGGAGGAGCTGAACCTGGCGCCAACCGATCGTAAAGTTGTTATCCCGGCCCGTGAAGCTGCCCGGGAAGCCATGGAACAGAAAAAAGGGAATGACAATGTATTTTGCGGCGCCGCAATTGAATTAAGGGATGGAACCATTATAACCGGTAAAAATTCTCCGCTGATGCACTCCGTCGCCAGCATGACTTTGAATGCCGTAAAATATCTTGCCAAAATACCGGATAATATCCATCTGCTACCACCGAACATTATCGATTCTCTGAAGCACCTGAAAAAGAATATTCTCAAAGGTAAAAAGATCAGCCTGGATCTTGAAGAAATCCTGATCACGCTGGGAATCAGCGCAACAACCAATCCCACAGCACAGATCACCATTGAAAAACTGAAAGGTCTTAGCGGTTGTGAGGTGCATACCAGTCACATTCCCACTCCAGGCGACGCCGCCGGCTTACGGAAACTGGGCGTTAACGTCACCAGCGATCCAAAATTTTCTTCCTCCGATCTATATATGGGTTAAACTTTAAGGAGACCGATCATGAACTCAATTAAAGTTGATCATAATCCCGACCCTGCTGAGCTGGAGGCGCTGGGCGTTTTCAACTGGCCTATATGGACCAAAGAAATTTCGGAGTTCCCCTGGCATTACGACAATTACGAAACCTGCTACTTTCTGGAAGGCGATGTCGTTGTTAGCCCGGAATCCGGCGATCCGGTTCACATGGGCAAGGGTGATCTTGTGATATTTCCCCGCGGACTTTCCTGCACCTGGAAGATACTAAAAGCTGTTAAAAAACATTACAATTTCGGTTAGTTAGATAGCCTCATGCTCACTATCCAACTCGAACTTCCACTCCAAATCGGGATTGTTCAAATGCGCACCCTAAAAATCCGGCAGGACGAAGAACCTTTCAAGCAACTGCTGAATTGTGCCACAAGATATCACAGCCGTTATAGTAGCACGCCGATTTCAGAAATTCCCGGCGTCCAGGAAGCCCGGAAATTATTCCGGCTGCTGGGCATCGAACCGACCAAATACCGGCCGGCATCGGAGGCTCTGCTCCGGCGGGCTATTAAACAAAAACCTTTCTCTTCTGTTAATAATCTGGTGGACGTCGGCAACTGGTGCGCCCTGGATTTTCTGCTGCCCAACGGCGCTTACGATATGCAAAAATTGGAGCCGCCGATCAAATTGCGTCTGGGATTGGCGGACGAATCCTATCAGGGACTTACCAACCAGCCGGTACACCTGGAAAACCGCTATTGCCTGGCGGATCGGAAAGGCGCTTTCGGCTCTCCGAAAACCGATTCCCGGCGCAGCGCAATAAATTCAGCGACAACCGAAGCCCTGATTGTCCAATACGCCACAACCGATTTTGACACCCGGCGCCTTGAAGAATTGACAAAACAATTTTCCGAAAGAATTTTGGAATATTGTGCCGGCGAGATCATCGGCATGGAAATCATTTCTCCAAAATAAAAAAGGGGCAGTCGCCCCCTTTTTAATCAGATAGACGGAATCCCTCTTATAATACTAACGCCAGAATCGAAAAGATGTCAATAATCAGCAGCATCGGTGTGATCTCTTCGGTCTTTCCAACAAGCAGTTTAATCACCGTCCAGGAGAGGAAACCCCAGACAATTCCCTGGGTAATTGAATAGGTCATAGGAATCAGTACCATGGCGATAAAAGCCGGAATAGCGTCGTCCAACGTCATCCAGTTGATTTTAGCAACCGGTTTCATCATAAAAACGCCCACCAGCACCAGCGCCGGAGCCGTGGCAATTGCGGGAATGATAGACAGTAGCGGCGACAGAAACATGAAGGGAATAAACATCAGACCGGCGACTATCGCCGTCAACCCTGTACGTCCGCCCTCTTCAATACCGGTTGCAGATTCGATATAGCTGGTTCCAGAACTGCTGCCGACCAAACCAGCCAGAAAAGTTGCCACAGAATCGACAATCAGGGATTCCTTGATTCTGCGCGGCTCGCCATTTTCATCCTTCAGATCACCGGCTTCAGCCACACCAACAAAGGTCGACAGACTATCAAACATATCGGTAAACAGGAAAGCAAAAATCACCGGCCAGACAGCTAATTTTAAGGAACCGAAGATGTCAAGCTTGAAGAGCAGACTGAAGTCCGGCGCTGCAAAAATGCCTTTCCAGGTCACCAGCGTCGGCATGCCAAAGTTCACCGCCGAGGCATCGCCGTACAGACGACCAATAGGAACAGCGAGAATAGTAGTAAAAATAATTCCCAATACCAGGGCGCCTTTAACCCGGCGGACAACCAAAACAGCGGTAACAACCAAACCGATTAAAAACGTAATTGTTATGGCATTCAATTCGCCGCGGCCAACGATCGTTGCCGGATTGGCGACAATGAACCGGGCGTTTATAAAACCAATTAGCGTAATGAAAAGCCCTATACCGGCGGCAATGGCAAAACGCAACTGTTTCGGAATTGCTTTAACGATATAGGTGCGAACATTAAAAATTGACAGCAGCAAAAAGACAATACCTGACCAGAAAACAGCGCCCAACGCAGTCTCCCACGGTACTTTCATCCCGAGCACGACGGAAAACGCAAAGAAGGCGTTGAGTCCCATACCGGGCGCCAGAGCGATGGGATTTTTTGCGTAGAGACCCATCATAATTGAGCTGAAGCCCGAAACGATGACCGTGGCAGTTAACACAGCGCTGAAGCTCATGCCGGTATTGCTCAGAATAGCCGGGTTCACGACGATAATATACATCATTGACAGAAAAGTGGTAATTCCCGCCAGAATCTCTGTCCGGACATCTGAGCCGTTTTTTTCCAATTCAAATCGATCAAACATTTTATCCCCCTAAATTAGAATTCCCATTTCATCGCAAACAACTCATTCCTCACGTAGAGATGTCCTTGAGACAAGTTCCCTTACCACGCTCATTTCCAAGCCCCAGCTTGGGAATGCTAAAGAAAAATGAAATCAAAAATCCCATTTTAGTCCTAATGTCGGCATTACCTGAATTTTATCACCTGCTGCAAAGATAAAATTCCGGCTGATCTCTACTTCTCCCCCAATTGACAGGTGATCTGTCAAATTCACCCATAACTGGGGTTCGGTCATAAACACGATCTGGGAATTTGTCCCGTCCTCATCACCGTCAAAATTATCCTGCCCCCAGATATCAAAAAATCCGGTAAAGGAAATTTTATCATTCAAAAAGGATTTATACCACACAAAGGTTAATTGAAAATTAGACTCCTGGTTTTCGGCTTTGCGGTATAGCACATCGGTGGCAATAGTGACGACCTTCAGGTCGATAGGATAGCTCACACCGGCTAACCAAACGCTACCGAAACCGCCAAATGTATTCAAGCCGTCGTTATACTGGATTGTTGCCGATAATTTTTGCAAAGCCCCGGCATTTTTCAGAAACGGCAGATTGATGTAACGGGCAATTTCCCAATATGCCATGGACGCGCTGTTTGAAGAGCTGTTATAATCGATGTCCACAAACCAGAAAGTCGCTCCGAAATTATCGGGTCTGAACATTTCAAGAGTTGAAGTAACATAGCTGCGATCTTCGCCAAAATCATAGTGGACCTGGAGGTTCTGACCAAAAACACTCACACTCAACAGCAGTAAAATCCAAATCAAATGTTTTCGCATATTAATTCCTTTCACAATTAATTGGCGGTTAATTTAAAATTAATATTCAAAACCTCTATAAAAAAATTGTTTTTTTGCATTCTCTGTAAAACTTTATCATTTCAAAGCGCCTCCGGTGTTTTTATTCCATTACCTCGTTCCCAAATTGAATTTGGGAATGAAGATTAAAACCGGGCGAATGGAGGTGGTCGGCATTTATAGAGATTTACACTTATTGTCTGGTTAAACCTACACCTGTCAGGTTTAATCAATTAATCCTATCTAAATTGGAGAAATCTAATAAACCTGACAGATGTAATCGCTCTTACGCTGCGGCGTTCAGACAGGCAAAATCTTTTGTTGGCTTTCATATAACTTGATTAAAATATCCAATCTTCATACCTTTTGTCCATTGACACAGGAGTGGCAGAATGAATATTGTAGTTTTAGATGGATACTGTGTAAATCCCGGTGATCTGAGCTGGACGGAATTGGAAAAACTGGGAAATTGCAAAATCTTCGATCGGACAGAAATAGATCAAGTCGTTGAGCGGGCAATAGATGCCGACATTCTTCTGACAAATAAAATCGAAATTACCGAAGAAACCTTAAACCAATTATCCAAATTGAAATACATCGGTATAATGGCAACGGGCTTTAATATCGTGGATACTGAAACAGCCGCAAACAGGGGAATACCGGTAACCAATGTTCCCGCGTACAGCACTCTTTCAGTTGCCCAGGCCGCTTTCGCTCATATTCTCAATCTCACGCATCACGTGGGCGAACACTCAGCTTCGGTGAGAAACGGTGAATGGTCGAAGTCTCCATATTTTTCCTACTGGCATTTCCCGTTAATGGAGTTACAGGATTTGACTTTGGGAATTATCGGTATGGGGCGGATCGGTCGCACACTGGCTGAGATTGCCAATAAATTTGGAATGAAAGTTATCTATCATGATATCCGGGAAACTTCCGGCTTACCTGCGGAATTCAGGCGGGTTGAGATCGAGATGCTTTTCCGGGAAAGTGACGTGGTCAGCCTGCATTGCCCACTGACTCCGGAAACAGATCAAATCGTTAACTCCGAAAAACTGTCCTGGATGAAATCTTCGGCATTTCTCATTAATACCAGCCGGGGGCAGTTAATTGATGAATCCGCCCTTGCCGAAGCTCTGAACAGAGGGGAGATTGCCGGTGCCGGGCTGGATGTATTGTCGTCGGAGCCACCTCCGCAGGACAATCCTCTGCTCTCTGCAAAGAATTGCTATATTACGCCCCATTTCGCCTGGGCTACTAAGGCGGCGCGGATTCGGTTGTTACAGACATCTATTGATAATATCCGTGCTTTTCTTCAAAATTCACCAATAAACGTTGTAAATAATGTAAGCGCAAATTTTGCGAAAGCTATAAAATAACTCAAGTTTCGCATTTCATACTCTTATTTTCGAAATTTATAATATGGGTATTAAAAATCTTTTCTATTATTTTTGGTGCTTTTGTGTTAATAAAATATTT
>DPVY01000334.1 GCA_003527965.1 Fidelibacterota bacterium | reverse complement strand
CGGGATATCTATCGCTGCTTTCGGACAGTATATAAGCTCCTTTATGTACTTTATCCGGAGTGAATGATGCTAATCGATCTATCTTCGGCAATCCCTGGCGGGTCAGAACCAACGCAGTCGGTCCATGGTGATTTCTCAATGCATTGATCCATGCCGCGGCAACTTCAACTCCATCGGCAGGGCGAATCACCGTCAGGTTTGGAATGGCTCGGAGAGATGCAATGTGTTCAACAGGTTGATGGGTTGGTCCATCTTCACCGAGAAAAATACTGTCATGGGTAAAAACATATATGACCGGCAGTTTCATCATCGCCGCCAGCCGAATAGCCGGTCGCATATAATCGGCAAACTGTAAAAAGGTAGCGCCAAAAGGAATTAATCCGCCGTACAATGCCATTCCGTTCAGGATTGCTCCCATGCTGTGTTCCCGGATTCCGAAATGCAGATTTCGTCCGGAAAATTTATCCGCCTGGATTGAATCATAAGCCTTCAGATAGGTTTTGGTTGACGGCGCAAGATCCGCTGAACCGCCACAGAAGCCCGGCAAATAATCGGCTATTTTTTGCATCACCACGCCTGATAATTTCCGCGTCGCAGCCGGGTCGGGCGAGACATTTTTAATCAAATCTTCTTCAAGCCGGCTAATCTGTCTTTCTATCCACTGTGTCTCCATCTGTTTTTTTAAATCGGGATTCGACTTCTGCCATTGCCCAAACAGCCGCATCCATTCATCATATTCACCCTTCAAGTCAATTATGCGCCGGGCAAACAACTCCGTCACCTCTTTGGGAACATAGAATGATGTATCGGAAGGCCATCCCAGATTTTCCTTTGCGGCCTTGAGCTCATTTTCCCCTAAGGGAGCGCCATGTACACCGGCTGTATCCTGCTTGTTTGGCGCACCGAACCCGATATGGGTTCGCGCCTTGATCAATGTCGGTCGATCTGTATCTGAAATTCCTTTTTCCAGGGCATCTGCAATTTCCTGATGATTATGTCCATCAATCTGGATAACCTGCCAACCATAGGCTTTAAATCGTTCAGCCACGGATTCTGAAAAAGTCAGATCGGTGCTGCCCTCTATAGATATTCTGTTATCATCATAAATATAGACAATATTACCCAATTTCAGGTGACCCGCCAGCGAGGCAGCTTCAGAAGACAATCCCTCCATCAGATCGCCGTCACTAACTATTCCAAAAATCCGGTGCGTTCCAAATAGTGACGTTTCCCGGTTTAACCGAGCCGCCGTCATATTCGCGGCGATTGCCATTCCCACACCGGTAGCAAAGCCTTGCCCTAACGGTCCGGTTGTCATTTCAACGCCCGGAATGCATCCATATTCCGGATGACCGGGAGTTTTTGAACCCCATTGACGAAAGTTTTTAAGATCATCGAGGGAAACATCGTATCCGCTTAAATGCAGCATGGCATAGAGCAATGTCGAACCATGCCCGGGTGACAGAATGAACCGATCCCGGCCAGCCCATTCCGGATCTTTCGGATTAAATCGCAAAAACCGGTTCCAGAGCACAAACGCACAGTCAGCCATCCCCATAGGCATCCCCGGATGACCCGAATTGGCTTTTTCAACGGCATCGGCTGCGAGAAACCGAATAGTATTCGCGGCAAGATTGTTAATTTCTGAATTATTGTGTTTAATAATCAATTGCACCTCTGGTTTTATTGTTCTTTACAAATACGTTTTATTCTTTTTGTGATTCCTGAAGTTTTAGGTCATATTCTTTACCGATGTCATTCAAAGTGATAAAAACTTTATCCTGCAGTGAGACGGTGGCTTTGTTTTTTTCTTCCGCTTCGTATTCCTTTTCCCCGGCAACATATATCCGATTCTGTCCGGCGGCTTTTTCACTGTTCTTCAACATCTGAATATATGAATCCAGGTTTTCCTGAATCTCTTCCAACCCCATAAAGGCTTCCGGATTAATTGCTCCGAGAAAATGGCATACTTCTGCCGGAGCACCTCGCTTTCCATATACATCCAGCCCCAGCGCTCCGGAAGATAAGATCCCCGACAAAATATCAACGACAGCGCTAAGCCCGTAGCCCTTATGACCGCCGGTCAATTCAATACCGCCGCCCAGTGGTAATAGTCCGCCACCTTTACGCTTGACTACATTTTCCAGCACGTGCGTCGCGTCGGTTGACGGATTCCCGAATTCATCGCATGCCCAGGAATCCGGAATTGACTGACCTTTCCGAGAATAGACCTCCAGTTTACCTCGCGGCACCGTAGATGTCGCCATATCGAGGAGAAAGGGCTTCTCATTTTTGGATGGAAAACCAATGGAAATAGGGTTTGTCCCAATCATCGCATTTTTCCCTAATGTCGGCACCACCAATGGCGCGGAATTTGTCATAGACAGCCCGATCATTTTTTCCTTTAATGCCATCATCGTATAATAACCGGCAATGCCGTAATGATTAGAATTCCGCACCGCGGCGAAACACATAAACCCTTTTTTAGCTTTTTCAATGCACATTTTCATCGTATTGTAAGCAATTGGTTGTCCCATCCCGCCATTACCATCGATAACCAATGACACCGGCGTCTCCTTAATAATGCTCAGCCGGGTGTCGGGAATAATAATCCCTGATTTAATTCCATCAACATAACGTTTGAGACGGGCAACGCCGTGCGATTCAATATTGCGACGGTCTGCCGTAATCAATACATCGGCGGTAATTTCAGCATCCTCACGAGATAATCCCGTGTTGACTAAAACATCGATGACAAAGGTTCTCAATTCACTGATTTTGACGACGATTCTTTCTTCCATTAATACTCCATAATCGATAACTTAACTTCCACATACCCTAATTACAGAAAAATAAGACCAACTGCACAAATAAACAAAACTTTATCCTGATTGATATCACGCCCGGGGACGAAAACCTTCACCAATAACCTCATGAATATTGGCAATAATTACAAAGGCGTCCGGATCAATCTTTTGGATTAATTGGCGCAGTGTCGCCACTTCCTTCCGTGCAACGACCGTATATAATATATTCCTTTCTTTGCGAGTATAAAAGCCTTTCCCGCTGATCTCCGTGCCACCCCGACCCATATCCTTTATAATAGCAGCAATAATTTCATCCCGTTTTTCGCTGACGATATAAAAGGAACGGGCATAATCGATGCCATCCAGTATAAGATCGAGCACTTTAGTGGAAAAATAGAGGCTGATAAATCCATATAATGTCAGATTGATGTCATGAAATGCCAGTCCCGCAAGACTGATAATAAAAAAATCGACGATTAAAATTCCCGTGCCAATCGAAACATTACTGTATTTATGAATAATTTGTCCGAGAATATCCGAACCGCCGGTCGTTCCTTTAAACCGAAAAACAATACCAAGACCGATTCCCAGCAAAATCCCGCCAAATATGGAAGTCAGTAGCAGATTATCCGTAGCTGCGCCGAGATGAAAGACTTTATCAAAAATATCAGTCATGATAGAGACCGTGATAAGTGAAAACAATGTACGCGGTCCAAATTGCGCACCCAGGACTCTGATGCCGAAGATAAACAGCGGAATATTTAAAACCAGCATCACCATCCCAACAGGCAGATTGAAAAGATAATGTAAAACAATTCCGATCCCGCTGACTCCGCCCGGCGCGATTCTCCCGGGGATTAAAAACAGTACAAGCCCCAGGGACATAATAACCGATCCTACGGCAAGTCCGATGTACTCAAATACAACATTTTTTAATTTCTGTTTCATAATTCAACAACCTCTTTAGTTACTAATTATGTTTTTTAAAAGCGGCTAAAACTACAAATTTTACACAAAATTTTTAAGAAAAAGATTGAAGTATTTTGTGTATTAATTAGAGTCCGTCTATAAAGTATAAACCACTTGCCGTAGGCATCCCTTGCGGGAGAAGTGGTTATTTGATA
>DPVY01000333.1 GCA_003527965.1 Fidelibacterota bacterium | reverse complement strand
CTAATCAGGTATTTTTTGGAGGTGCTATTTGTTGCACTTAACACTTGAATCCAGGTTATTGTACATTAATTCGCTCTGACGCTGGCGGTTATAAGCCGCCAAAGGGCATAAATACACGGACTTTTAAGTTTACCAAAAACTACATATATCTTTTTATTATTCACGAACAGAAACTATATCATCCTGCGGTCAGATGATTCTACCTGAGTAAAATAAATTTTTTCGTATCTGTAAATGAGCCGCTCTGCATACGGTAAAAATAAATTCCACTCGGAAGATTGTTGGCATTAAATTCCATCTTGTAATTTCCCGGTAGTTTTTCTTCATTTAATAAAGTTGCTACTTCTTTACCCGCTAAGTTATAAACTTTGATTGTAACAAAACTCGTTTTAGAAACTGAATAATTTACTGTAGTCGTGGGATTGAACGGATTGGGATAATTCTGCTGTAATCTAAAATCTGATAATCTGTCACTCGGCTTTTCTTCTACTCCAGTAGTGTATGGTTGAATAAATGTGCCGTAGACATCGCCATCAGTAATCTCGGAGCCCTCTATAGTAACAATTCCTCTCGTAGTAACTGCTAAGTATTGGTAATCTCCAAAACCCGTCCCTGTGAAAATGGGAATTTTATCACCCAATGGACCAAAGATGGTAAATACGGTATCAACCGGAATACCAGAAGTATTAAAAAACCTTCCCATAGAATAAATATCTGGAGTCCCTAAATCTAAACCAGCGGTCCAGGTTATTAGGTAGTTAGTCCCATCAAAGGCTATAGAAGGAAAGTGCTGAGTTCCAGCGGCATCACTGATGGTAATTCTTTCGGCAACAGTGCCAGAGGTGGTCACAAAACGGGCAAATAGATGAAATTCGTTGTTTATCTCCTCATGAAAGGCTACCATATATCTTGAGCCGTCAAAACAAATTGCTACTGGATTGTCACTGGGGTATGAACTGCCATCTATCAAAAACTTTGTGCCTACCAAGGCGCCTTGCTCACTTACTAACTGACCATAAATACTTATATCTGTTTCGGGGATTTTTTCAACCCAAACCACTAAATAGTTTGCTCTGTCAAAGGCTATAGCAAAATCGCGTCTGGAACTGACGGTATTTATCTGGATTGTTTCACCTGATAAGTTTCCCGATGTGTCCACGCGTTGCCCCAGGATGATGTCATTTTTCGACCATATCACCATATAAGTATTATCGCCAAAGGCAATCCGTGCACACTCTTCATCCTCAGCAGTCGCAGCTATAGGGAAGGGAGTTCCTACCAGGTTACCTGACGGGGCTATGAATTGTCCATAGATATCACCATTTTGGTAGAGGTCAGCGTCAGCCCATACCATAAGATAGTTTGTCCCGTCAAATGCCACACAAGCTCCTCCATCAGGAAAAGGAGTGCCAGCCCGGCCTACTGAAATCCTGGAGCCAATTAAACGACCAGTTTGAGATACCAACTGGGCAGAAATATTACTATCTTCCTGGATACATACTAAATAGTTTGTGCCGTCATAGGCTGCGGCTCCTGCAAATGTACTATAATCCCCAACCGCAATGGGAAATTCTGAACATTTGGGGTTTGCCAGGGCTGTAACAGTTGTTACTGCCAAACTGAAAACAGCCACTACCGTCAGAATAAAAAATTCTTTTTGTCGAATAAACATTTTTAGATCCTTTTGCAATTAATAGGAATCGCAAATTAAAAGGTTAGTTAACTTATTTTGTACACATATTTGCAATGACCTTTCCCGTTATCGCTGTGATTTTCTTCAAAACCCTCCCCATGACAGTTTCTCTCTTTCAATCTGTCACCTTTATTAATTCCCTCACATGACCGGGTCTGATTTCATTCTTTAAGATATTAACCATTTTAATTTCCATAATCAATAGAGTGATTTTTACCTTTTGAGTATCAATGCGGTCTGGCATAAAAATTCCTCACTCAATCGACTTTCCTTAAAACCGCATATGCTTGACCGATTCTCCAAGATTAGCCAGTTCCAGCAGAGCATCGATGCCGATATCCAGGTGGTTTTTTACATAGGTATCGGTGACCCGTTTGTCGCTGATTTCGGTTTTGACGCCTTCAGGGACCATGGGGCTGTCGGAAACCAGCAAAAGCGCGCCGTGTGGAATTTTATTAATAAACCCTACGGTGAAAATAGTAGCCGTTTCCATGTCGATGCCCGCCGCTCTGATTTTCGTCAGGTATTCTTTAAATTTTTTATCATGTTCCCAGACCCGGCGGTTAGTAGTATAGATCGTGCCCGTCCAGTAATCGACTTTGTGTTTTTTGATCATTGCCGACACGGCTTGTTGCAGGCGAAAGGAGGGCAGGGCGGGGACTTCGGGCGGCAGGTAGTCATTGCTGGTGCCTTCACCACGGATAGCGGCAATGGGCAGGATCAAATCGCCGATTTTGATCTTTTTCTTGAGACCGCCGCATTTCCCGAGAAAGAGCGCTGCTTTGGGTTTAACGGCAGCCAGCAGGTCCATAACGGTCGCTGCCATAGCGCTGCCCATACCGAAGTTGATAATCGTGATATTTTCAGCCGTGGCTGTCTGCATTGGTTTGTCTTTTCCTGTGATCGGCACGTCGAACCGTTCCGCAAAGTAGTGGAGGTAACTATAAAAATTTGTGAGGAGAATATATTCGCCGAATTCATTCAGAGGCGTGCCGGTATAGCGCGGCAGCCAGTTTCTGATTATGTCATCTTTTGTTTTCAAAATCTCTAATTCCTTCTATAATCTTTATTTATAAGTAAGTTATCATTTAAAACCGTTTTGTCAAAGTGTCAGCCAATCTGTTTATCGTCGCAATACGGTGCACCGTGACGAGAGAATTAAAAAGTATTCTATTTATAGACCGGCTTTAATTAGACAGGTTGAATTTTCAACTGTCGTTTATATTTTATCCGCATTTCCAGGAAAAAGGGGTAATATTGAGAATGTTTAAAATCCGCAAATGCCCAGGGGTAGGGGGTGAAATTTCCTTTTTCATAATGTAAAGCCATGTCCGCATAAATCCCGCTGCTCAGATAGATTTTGTTAATCCCATATTTTGCCGATGCCAGAACGACTTTATCATAATCCATATAACCGACATCGAGATTGACTTTGCGCCGGGCGTCAACTGTCAGGCTGTCTTCAATCTGATTGGTTATTAATTTTGCCTGAGCCAGGTAATCAGGCGTTTTTAAATCGGCAAATGAAAAGAATTTCCGAAAAATCGGTACGCCCATTTCCGCATTGTAATAGTCTGTATTGTCGAAGGCAAAGGGTTGGCTTTGCTGATCAATTACACCAAACCGCCTTGTTAGTAATTTAACGGACTCTTCCAGCAGCGGTTCACAGGAAAATAATGCTCCCACAAAATATTTGACTGGTTTGACAATTTCCGGTTTCATCTTAAACGGTTTCCGAATATTTATTTAATCCATTTGGGAACTTTATAGCCCAATTCTTTATCGTAGTACAAATTGTCTCGCAGGGCAGATTCGGCTTTTTTGACAATCTCTTCGGGAATATTGAAATATCTTTTAGCAATTGCCGATATTTGTTCCTGGAATTTGCCTTTATATGTCAGGTCGGAGCCTTCGCGTTTTAAATAGTGATTATGAAGATAGATGAACCCGGTTTCATCTCTTTTGGAAAGGCAAATGCCGTGCATGGTCATCCAGTGAAACGACCGTTCCCAGTGTTCTTGAAAATCATCCATATCAGTAGGGACTTTGGCAAATGTATATCGTAATTTCATCTGTTCACCGCCGGGAGTCCAGAGTGAAAATCGGTCGATTTCGGAATTATGGGTTAGGAACAGGGGAAAATTGCTGTGTGAGGGACTTATTTCCAGAGGTTTCGATAATAAATATCCCGGATCAAGCAGATATTCCTTACCGTCCTGGTTTAGCGCCAGGGCACAGTGACTGTTTTCACCGGCTCTCATATCCGCCATAATTATATAGGTTTCATAACCGAGATAGTCCAGTACGCTTTTTAGCAGAAATGTCAGGGAAAAGCAGGTGCCGCCAAGTTTGAAACGTTCGTGGTCGGATAGAACTTCGCCCGGCATCCGGAAATGGTGGGCAGCCCAGTTGTGATTGAGTTTGATGATCTTGCTTAAATTTTCATAAGGCAGATTGGAAAAATGTCTTAATATTGTTGATACTTGCTCAAGAGATGGTTTCCGGTCATCAATATTGTGCATATTCAGAAAATATTCGGCGGCAGCGGTTTGTTTTTTTGTGTCCAGTTCGGGCTTCATAATAAAAAAGTTAGGTATGTTTTCAGATAAAACCAAATCACAATATACAGTTATGAACCTTGACTTGAGAGTTACTTTTCCGTAAAATTTCCCTGATCAAAACAGTCGGTATTTATTTTCTGATACGGGCTGGATATTAAAAACTCAGGGTGAGAATTATGGCAAAAACTGTCTTTATCACAGGGGCAACCTCCGGTTTTGGGAAAGGCTGCGCAGAACGATTTGCCAAGGGCGGCTGGCGGCTTATTCTGGTTGGGCGTCGGGCCGACCGGCTGAAAAATATTCAGAAGGAGTTGGAGAAAAAAACTGGTGTTTTAGCATTGGAACTGGATGTCCGGAATCGTCAGAAGGTGCTCAGTGTCATCGATTCGCTACCGGCGGAGTATTCAAAAATTGATCTGTTGGTCAATAACGCCGGGTTGGCTCTGGGATTAAAGCCCGCCGACGCTGCCAATCTTGATGATTGGGATACAATGATTGATACGAATATAAAAGGTCTGGTCTATTGTACCCGGGCGGTCTTACCGGGAATGGTAGAGCGTAATCACGGACAGATTATTAATATTGGATCTATAGCCGGGAATTGGCCTTATCCGGGCGGTAATGTTTATGGTGCGACTAAAGCCTTCGTCCAGCAATTCTCCCGGAATCTGCGGGCTGACTTGCTTGGGAAAAAAATACGGGTGACGAATATTGAGCCAGGCATTGCCGAAACAGAATTTTCTCTCGTCAGATTTGGAGGCGATAAAGAATGCGCCGGAAAAGTATATGAAGGCACAAAAGCGTTATCAGCCGGAGATATAGCTGATATTGTCTGGTGGATTGCCAATACACCGGAGCATGTCAATATCAACCAAATTGAAGTTATGCCGACATTTCAGGCCTGGGGACCTTTAGCCATTTACCGGGAATAAATTTAAAAAAAGAAAATAATCGTGACAAAAAAAATAATCAATCGCAAAAAAGAACACTTAAAAATCGTTCATAATCAGGACATTAATTTTAAGGAAACATCAACAGGATTTGAAAACTACTCCTTTATTCATAATGCTTTGCCGGAAATAGACATCGAAGATGTGAATATTCAAACCACATTTCTTGGCTATAAATTACAATCCCCTTTGATGATTAGTTCGATGAGTGGTGGAGAACAGGAGGGCGCCGATCTCAATAAAGATCTGGCAATTGCCGCCAATCGGTCAAAAATTGCCCTGGCGCTCGGCAGTATACGCCCGGCGCTGGAAAGCCGGGAGGCGATTAAAAGCTATGCAGTGGCGCGGGAAAATGCGCCGGATATTCCGATTATCGCGAATATCGGCGCCACGCAGTTGGTCAAAGATTTTAATTCAAGTAAATTGCTAAAACTGTTGAAAGACATTCGGGTTGATGCAATTTCGATCCACTTAAATCCCCTTCAGGAGGCGCTCCAGCCCGAAGGCGAACCCCATTTTAAAGGCGTCAGCAGGGCAATCGAAATTTTAAAAGAGACCCTGCCCTATCCTGTAATTGTTAAAGAGGTTGGATTTGGATTTTCTACTGATGTAATCAGGCGGCTTCAAAAAATTGGCGTACAATGGATCGATATTGCCGGCGCCGGTGGTACTTCATGGTCCCGGATAGAACATCTCAGAACAGAAAATAAAATCAGTCAGGCTGTTGCCGAGCAATTTTTCGAATGGGGAAGACCAACGACGGAATCTATCGTACAGGCTGTCCAGGTGAAGCGTATGAATATCAT
>DPVY01000153.1:4982-6185 GCA_003527965.1 Fidelibacterota bacterium | reverse complement strand
AGTTCTGCGTAATTCCGCTAATGACTGGGAATATACGATGTTCAGAGATGCGATGATGCAGAGTCTGGTGGAAGGCACACACATAGATCTGCAGGCTTATCGTCCGGCGGTAGTCTATTTGAACGGCGCTTACTGGGGAATTCATAACATACGTGAAAAATTGAATGAGCATTATATTGCTTCACATTACAATATTGATCCTGACAATCTTGATTTATTAGAAAACAGAAATATTCCATTAGAGGGCGATTCTGAACATTATACCGCATTGGAAAATTACATTTCCACTCACGATTTGAGTATCCCTGCAAACTACGAGTATGTTCAATCTCAAATGGATATTCAAAATTTTATTGATTATCAGACTGCCCAGATCTTTTTTGATAACCGTGACTGGCCCGGAAATAATCTCAAATACTGGCGGGAGAAAAAGTCAACCGGCAGGTGGCGCTGGATACTGTATGACACGGATTTCGGGTTTGGATTATATAATCCCCCGGCATATCAGTTAAACACTCTTGAATTTGCCACTGCCACTAACGGTCCGGAATGGCCAAATCCTCCCTGGTCGACGCTGTTTCTAAGGAAATTATTGGAAAATGAAGAGTTCAAAATCGGATTTGTCAATCGATTTGCCGACCTGTTGAATACAAATTTCAAAAGCGATCTGGTATATCAAAAAATTGAATATTTTAAAAACCTCATTGAGTCGGAAATGCCAAATCATTTTAGGCGCTGGCAAGAAGGACTCGGATGGTACTCGCTTAACGTCTGGTATTATCATATCGAAACCTTGAGGACTTTTGCGAAATTTCGACCGGCTTATGTTACCGCGCATATTATCAGCAAGTTTCACTTAAATGGTGTGGAGCCAGTAACCATGCGACATTCTTCTGAATATGGTAAAGTTAGATTAAACAGCCTGTATATTGATGATGAAATGTGGAAAGGAAATTATTTCAAAGGATTACCTGTTGAACTGGAGGCAATTCCCCGACCGGGTTATCGGTTTATTGAGTGGCAGGGGATTGATAATCACAATCTGAATCCGGTCAGGATTGTTCCTTCTGAGGTGCTGGATATTACAGCGGTTTTTGAGATTGACAGCAGTTATACAGGGGATATTGTCATAAATGAAATAAGCTACCATTCTCACCCTGATTTTGATTCCGGTGACTGGGTTGAACTTTACAATGCGTCGGA
>DPVY01000153.1:0-4575 GCA_003527965.1 Fidelibacterota bacterium | reverse complement strand
GGCGGGTTTCTGATTTTGTCAAATGATACGTCGAAATTCAGAACTCAATTTCAATCGGCAGGTGATATTTGCGGAAATTTTGAATTCAACCTGAGTAACTCCGGTGAAATAATCCGGCTGTATAATCACGCCGATTATTTAGTGGATTCCGTTTGCTATGACGACGAAGCGCCTTGGCCTGTCGAGGCTGATGGCGGTGGTGCAACGCTTTCTCTGATCGACCCGGGACTGGATAATTCCAAACCGGAGAATTGGGGGTTATCCTTCGGATATGGAACACCCGGAATTCCCAACATCATTTCCGCTATCGATGATAATTGCGCTATAATTTCAGGCACATATTCTCTAGGGTTAAATTATCCCAACCCTTTTAATTCAACGACGATAATTCCATTAAATGTCCGCCACGCGAGTGATGTCCAAATATTGATCTTTAATGTTAACGGACAACTTGTGGATAATCTGTTTCAGGGGCGTCTCCAGCCGGGGAATTATGATTTCTGCTGGAAACCAACCGTCCTTTTGCCTTCGGGTATATACTTTTATCAAATTGTAAAAGGGCGCAACTCGCCTGTCACAAAAAAAATGCTATTTCTAAAGTAATTTTGAATAGAATAAAACCCCGATCAGGTTACGATTCAATTATTAATTAGATAAGAGAAATGTTATTAATATGATAATAAAATTGAGAAGGTAATGATTAAGATATGTCGGATATATCCAGCAAATTAAAAATATGTGGTTTGGCTTGGTTTTTGTCTTTTAATACTGTGATGAACACTGTCAATTATAAAATATTCAAAACAAATTCCATTATAAATATTGGTTGGGAACCGGGTGTTTTTGCCGGTTTCAAGCCATTTTTTCAAGAAGACATAACAAGTTAAAGGAGGCGAAAGTGATGAAACAGTTACTAATGATTGCGACGGTATTAATACTTGCTGTTAGTTTTGGCTACGGGCAGGTAGTTAATACCTTTGATGAGGAGCCTGACTCAACATTTTGGGCATTTTTCATGGGTGATAATGCCAGCGCCGATTCCAGCGCTGTGGATCATTCCATTGTTACCGATCCGGTTTATGAAGGAGCCGGGGCTATGAAATTAGAGTATAGCGCCCACAACTCTGAATCATGGGGCGGATTCAGTAAAATTGAGCACTGGCATCCGGATTCCAATGCCACTTATGATTTTACCGGATATGATTCCATCTCTTTCTGGTATTACAATGCGGTTCCACAGTCGGCGGCAGGGAAAGTACATTTAAGATTTAATCTGCATGATGTCAGTAATTCGGAAGAGGGCAACAAAACTTACGATGTGAACCAGGTCGAATATTATTATTCCTTTCATTACATTCTTGATAATGCACCCGGTTGGCATGAGATCAAAATGCCAATTGTGAGCAATGACTCCTGGGATGGTAATGGTTTCAATCTGACCGGTTGGGCGGGAATTACCGGGAATGCCGTGCTGGATAAGGATAAGATCAAAGGTTTTTCCCTTGAATTTTCCATCGGTGGCGGTGGACAGGGAGATCGCTCCTATGGAACAATTATTCTGGATCATCTGACATTAAAAGGTGTTGCCAAAGTTGACTTAGTATTCTTTAACGGTATGAATATTCCCGGAAGCGTCGGACTCTATGGCGGCTGGGGCGGCGGCAGCTATGAAATTGCCGAAGATATGGGTGCTGTCGAAGGCACCAACGCCCTGCAGTGGAACACCCCTCCGAATGACTGGGCTCTTTGGGATGGTCTGGTCTGGTCGTTTGCCGAACCTAAAAACATGGCTCCCGCCTGGCATACGGATAGCTTGACCTTTAAAATCAAAGCCGATGCCGGTCTTGATTCACTGAAACTTGTCATCAGTGATGACGATATGGACGGTGAAGGTCCTGATCTGGAATATGAGGCTTTCTATATGTTGCATGAGGAAGAAGTCGGTTATGACGGTACCTGGAAGACCGTAACACTGGCGCTGAAAGATTTTGATCGGAATGGCGGCGCCTGGAACGCATCAACCAGTTCTATGCAATATGACGCACTTATGGATTCCAGTCGTTTTAAGAATTTAAAGATTCTGATCGGAAGTGTTAATGCGGTCGGCAAAGTGGTCTATCTCGATGATATCTGGACCGGAAACCCGGAATTTGACTGGATCGGCACCGAAGAAGTGCAGGGGGTTGATGCAGTTTCGTCCCCTGACTATTACAACCTTGTTATCTGGCAGGATAATGTCGGTGAATCGGGTGAATCTTATAATGTATATGCCAGCCGTCAACCGATAACAGATGTTACTGATCCTAACGTGGAAATGATAGCTAAGGGAGTTCTTGAAGGAACCCAAAATGCTATCCATTATATCTATTATCCTCTTGAAGATAATGAAATGACTTATTATTATGCCGTCGTTTGTATCGATGCATCCGGTAATGACGGTCCCGCCGGTGTTTCCGGTGCAATTACCAATACCGCCAAAGGTATCCCGACGATTTCTCTGGATGTGCCGGCTAATTTTGCGGTAGATGGCGACTTTAGCGAATGGTGGAATAGCGGTATCAAACCATGGGTTCTGAAACCGGAAACCGATAATGTTCCAGTCGGCATAATAACGGACAGTCTGGATTTGACGGCAACGGTTTACCTCGCTATTGATGATGACTATCTGTACGTAGCCGCCGACGTTATTGATGATGTCTATAATTTTGGCGCAGGTGATTGGTGGAACCAGGATGCTTTTGAGTTCTTTATCGGTCTTTATAATTCAACGGGTTCCAAACACACGTCCAATAAGAGAGGTGCGGAACCGGATTATAAACTTCAGATGCATCAAAATGGTATTGTCAATGAATATATAGGCAATACTATCTGGACAGTTGACGATGAGAACTATCATTTGGAGGATTTTGGCGGCGCTGATTATGTCATTGAAGCTAAAATACCGCTGGATTCGATTGCCGGACCTGATGATGTTCGTTTTCATCCGGTTCGTGGAATGCGGATACCGATCGAACTCTATTTCCATGACAATGATGGCGCCTGGGACGGAAACCTGGCATGGTCGCCGTTCAATACGGATCTGGCCTGGCAGTCACCCACTCAGTGGAGCTATACCTGGATCGGTGACACTATGGATGTTGCCGGAACTGCGATCGATGTAACTGATGCCAACGTATTGCGATCCTATCGGTTGGAACAGAACTATCCCAATCCGTTTAACCCGACGACCCGGATCGAATACACGATCCCTCACGGCGGTCAGGTATCTTTGCAGGTATACAATATGCTTGGTCAGCGAGTGGCTGATCTGGTTAATGAATATCAGGGAATCGGGAAATATAGTATCACCTGGGACGCTAAGGATCTTCCTTCCGGCGTCTATTTTTATAGGATTCAATCCGGTGTATTTAATCTGACTAAAAAGATGCTGCTTGTGAAATAGTAATATCTGCTGTTTGACGGGGTATGGCTACTTAGTCATACCCCGTCATTTTACAGGGTATTTGATACTTTTTCAACATTGATTCAGCGGAGAAATTCCGTAATTTCTTCCCCAATTACAGGGTCGTGTTAAGAACTCTTTAGAGGAAAATGGTATGGGTAATTTTAAAAATAAATATGTGTTGGCGGGATTACTGATCTTATCCGTCATTTTATTTACTATTCCGACTTTCGGTCAAACAACAGGTAAAATATCGGGTAAAATAATTGATCAAAAAACCGGTGATCCGTTGCCCGGCACTAACATCATTGTTGAGGGAACCTATTACGGCGCAGCAGCAGACGTGCATGGAGATTTTTATATTATTAACCTCAGCCCCGGTAACTATACGGTAAAAGCTCAGGCGATCGGATATAAGCCGGTAATTGTTCAAAACGTTCGAATATCCGTTAACCGTACGGAATATTTGGAAATTGAGATGGAATCAACTGTTATCGAGGGTGAAACGGTTGTTGTTACGGCACGAAAAATATCGGTTCGCAAAGATCAGACCAGTACCGTAAAAAATGTGTCGAGTGATGAAATTGGGATGTTGCCTATCGAAAATATTTCCGACGTCGTATCTATGCAAGCGGGGGTCGTAAAAGGACATTTTCGAGGAGGGCGCCGGACTGAAGTTTCGTATATGATCGATGGAATTCCTGTAGATGAGGGGTTTGGCGGGGAAGGACGATCGATTGATCTTGAGCCGGAGGCTGTCCAGGATCTGGAAGTCATTACCGGAACCTTTAATGCTGAATACGGCAAAGCTATGAGCGGTATCGTCAATGCAGTCACAAAAAGAGGAGGCGACGATTTTCACGGATCGGTTTCTGCCGCTCTTGCAAATTATTTTACGCCCAATACAGATATTTTTATCGGACTCAAATCATCAGAAATTAACCGAAATCAGGACTATAAATTCAATCTAAGTGGTCCGATTATTTCAAATAAGCTTTACTTTTTAATGAATTACCGATATCAGGATAATAAAAATCATTTAAATGGAATAAGACGTTTTAACGTTGATGACTACAGCTATTTTGTGGCTGATGACCCCGCAATGTGGTATTCGGAACATAATGGAGACAGTG
>DPVY01000008.1 GCA_003527965.1 Fidelibacterota bacterium | reverse complement strand
ACAAGTCGGGATCATCAGAATGACAGTAAAGGAATGAGTTTTTGTCTTTTAACTGGTGTCTACGCTCCGGCGTTGACACCAAAGCGGTAGTCTCATTTTATTCATATCAGCGAATATAGTCCGCAGTTACATTTCCTCATCCTCATATTCATCGCCACCGTTTTCTCGTTGGTTATTTCGCTCGTTCTTATAATTATTGATATTAAAACTGAGCGTGAACGATAAGACCCGGGACTGGCGTATAAACCGGCTATGAGAATAAAATCCTTCGCCTTCGGATGTACGTTCTCTGGCTGCCGTGCCGAATATATCGCGCAGCTGCAATATCGCTGATAGCTTGCGATCGAGGAAATCCCGGCGCACCGCCGCATCGGCAGTAAAATAGCCTTCCCGGCTGCCCTGGGAAGAGACCGAGGGGCTGCGGTAATTCATATTAAACTGTATCCGGGTTGATTTTCCAAATTTAAGCGTATTATTCAGGCGGGAATTCCAGCTAAAACTCTTCCGGGAAAAGTCTTTACCGTTCAATTCCCCTTCTACCCGGTAATCATAGAGGTTTGTGATCAGATTGACATTCCACCATTTCAGGGGATTAAGAGAAAGCATCATTTCGGTCCCGAAAGCATAGTCATTGCCCACATTGGCAGTCGTGTGCAGAAAAATATTCTGACCATACACCGATTGGACATGTTCAATTTTATTATGAGTTACCCGGTAATAGGCTTCCAGGGTTACCAGACTTTTCCCAATGCTTCGTTGATATCCGGTTTCATAGGAATCGATATACTCGGGTTGCAAATCCGGGTTACCCTGCCTGGCATTGTAGGCATCGCTCCAGGTCAAAAACGGCTCAAGATACCAGCCCCGGGGTCGTTGAATTCGCCGTGTATAACTCGCCATCAGCTGGCGCTCGTTATCGTACTGGTAAGACATGTGCAGTGTTGGAAAAATATCCCAGCAATCGATAGAAAAAGTGCCGCCGTCATTCAGCAATTCGATATTGCGATACGTGTACTCGCCCCGCAAGCCCGTCTGGATGCCGAACCGGCCCGGATTGGCTGAATAGATGGCATATAGTGAGTTGATTGTCCTGCGGTAATCCGTGGAATAGCTGTATTCGTCCTGAAATTCATACTGACCGGACTGCGGGTCATATTCATATAAACGACTATTATCCACAATATGCCCCGTGCGCCCTTGGAGCCCCGCCTCAAAACGGTTATCTTCTCCCAGCGGAAGAACATAATCCACTTTATAGCGATAACGTTTCACAGGCCCGTCTTCCGTCGTACGCCGACCACTGCCTATCGTTCCGCTCGAATCGGTCAGTTCGCTTGTAGATTCTTCGTCCCCACTCCGCTCGTCAAAGATTAGTTGTCCCGATAATTCATGCCCTTTCCTGGCAAACCGGCGCCGGTAATCAAGGCTCAATGAATAATATGTGTTGCCCCGCTCAGAATTGCTAATACTGTTATAAAAATTATAAAATGTCCCGGGGTTAGTCCACTGTTCATAACGCAGGTCCGTACCACGCTCCATCCCACGAGATCCGTACCGTGCTTCGAATCGAAGTAAGTCGGACTGGGTCAAAAAATATTCCAAACCGCCCCGGATACTCCCCGAGGCATGGCTGAAATCAGAATCGCCCCGGGAATTCAGATAGAATATGGTGTCATTAGGGCTGGTATAGCTCTCGCTCTTGCTGGTTCCCGGCATCTGGCGCTTATGAATATCACCGCCCACAAAAACATTGTAGTGGTGATTCCGGTAACTAACCAGAAAATCAGTTCCATACCCGCCAATTAGATCACCTTTCATATTAACAATACCGCTGACCCCCTCGATTTTACTTCGTTTGGAAATGATATTGATTATTCCGGACACTCCGTCAGGATCGAAACGGGCTGACGGATTGGTGATAATTTCAATGTTCTCAATTGTACTGGCGGGAATGGTTTGTAAGGCATCACTGGGATCCAGGATACTGGGACGACCATCTATCAGCAATGTAAAACTGCCGCTGCCCCGCAAACTCACATTGCCCTCAATGTCCACCTCCACCGAGGGAATATTTTCCAACACATCCACAGCCGTGCCTGACATCGAGGTGATCTGGTTGCTGACATTGATGACCTTTTTATCAATCTGGTATTCTATCAATGGTTTTTCACCTGTTACCTGCACACCATTCATTTCAAGAACCGCCGGCTTTATATATATCTGTCCTAAATCAAGTGTTCCGCTGCCCGGCCGCATTCTGATGTTTTCAATCGTCTTTGCGTAAAACCCGATAAATTTTACCTCAAGCAGGTAATTTCCGGGACGAATGTTTTCCAGGCGAAAGAACCCGTTCTTATCGGAGATTGTACCGGTAACCTGCTCATAACTGCTTTGGGAGTAAAGCACTATATTCGCATATTCCACCGGTTGCATGTGATTCATTTCTAAAATTATACCGCTGATAACTCCACCCGGCGCAGGACCTGCCTGAGCAAACAGAATGGTCAATGTCCAAAATGTCAGAAATACTATACCCAAAACTTTTTTCATTTTCAACTACTCCCTTTAACAGATTACCATGAAGGTTTGCTTTTTTCAAAGCCGCCAATATTAGCGTTCAAATTAATAACTTACCAGTAAAATAATACACACAACCGTTAGACACTCCAGTAGAAAAAACGTTAAATTATTGTCTCAAACATTAACAACCCGGGGATGGAACCAAAAAGCCGGCTTTGTTAAGGAAAAAGTGTAGTAATATTACATATTCAGCATATGACTGATTTTAATCATAAATACATTATCGCCATCATTATTAAATAACGTTCGGGCGTCTCTGGAAACATCGAAAGGTTTAAAACTTTCATAATCGGTAAATCCCTGCGACCAAACCAGGAATATCGACGAGCCGGTCCGGTACTCCCAGCGGACAACCAGATTCGAATGAAACTGCTTATAATTAAAATCCGTTTGTCCTTCAAATGTATAATCAATAATGCCATCATTCTCTTTATCAACCTCATATTCACAATTTTCACTGTTATAACTGATAGCGTCTCCAAATTTCTCAAAACGCCTGTCATAATCTTTTGCATAGGGATCGTTTACCCGCATTAAATCAAAATACTCACCCGCTGTCAAAAAGGGTTGAGCAATGTATTGTATTGACAATGTCGGTGTCAGTGTTAAGTCGGCTCGCATGACAAGGCTGATGGTTTTTTGATTCATTGAAGACCATATATATTGGGTTGCGCCATTCTCATCTTCCGCTTTGCCGATCCATGCCCAGGTATCCTGAAGCCGGTTAAATTCGACCTGAGTGGTCAGTTGGATATTTTGCCTGGGACGCCAGGTAATCTCCGGCTCAATCCCAATACCAATCACATCGTCGCTGTTTTGAAAATAAAATCCCACCATCTGCAGAATTACTTTCTTCCGCCCGTCGGTATGAGTATATCCCCAGATATTCCAGCTATCCGGCGTTCGTAATGCCGGACCGCCGCGGTTTGATGCCGGATCAAGACCACCCCAGCCTTTATTCATACCGAAACCGGAGCCCCAATTATTATTAAAATCAAAATGCATATTGATATTCCCACCGATATTTCGCCGGTCTCCATTAAAATTCCAGTTGGACCACTGGTTAAAGTTCATCCGGAATGAACGAAGACGTTTCATATCTTCCCATTTATAATACTGGACCCAGGTAAATTGGGTAATATCATCTACCTGGCGTAAATATCCCATATCATTTATTTCAAATCCGGGGCTAAATGCAGACCCTCCGGTAGCTGCCCGGATATTGCCCGTATTCTTGGTAAAGATGGCTTTCACTGCATAACCGGAGAGGGAAGTCCGTAAAGGATCATATTCCAGATGATCGGCGTCAACCCGGTTATAGTACCGGGCGGAACTCATTTGCGTCGCCTGAATAGCATTCGTATCCCCTTGTACATTGCTGAAAGCGATAGCGCCCTGGAATCCATATTTTCGATCGAAAAATTCATGGTCAATATCAATACCGCCGGTATATGCCGCCTTATGGAGGTAATCTATACCTGTATCGTCCAGCTTCCGATTCACAGCCGTGAAAATACCGCCGATACTGGTCTGACCGTCATTAAAATCCCGCTGTATCCGGGATAACCAGTAATTTGATAATGGTTCAATGACTCCAACCTGTCGTGAATCATTTTCGTAAAAAACTTTTCCTGTTTCTTCACTGGTTACCGCCTCCATAACGCCTATGGACAATCCTTTAGTCGTTTTCCCCGTTAATTTCGCCGCGCCCAGTATATTGGTTCTTTCAGGATAGGAAGTCGTAATGACCTCTTTCTCGGCATCCGCGGATACCCAGCCCTGCGGACTTCTGCCAATTCTGCGGGAATAAAATAGATTGTTGAACTGAGCATCCCCGTCGCCAAAACCAAGATTGAAACGCAGGATATTACCGCCTTCCATGAAAAAGGGACGATTTTCCCGAAAATAGGTTTCAAATTCAGTCAGATTAAAATCGGCGGGGTCCGCTTCGACCTGCCCAAAGTCCGGATTTATGGTAGCGTTAAATGTCAACCCTTTGCGGCTGCTAAAGCGAATATCGGCGCCAATATTCGATAATAAATCATAACTGTTTTCATGCACCGGATTAACCAGATTTTCTGAAACCTTTGCCTGACCCGCTACAAAAGGCGCAACATAAATCGGATCCTTTACCGAAATATTCCGCAGCCCTTTAAGTGTGCCGTAATGCGAAACGAATCCTTCCTCCGAATGGGACCAGTAAGACCAGACCGACAATTCACTATTATGACGGGGTAATTCACGGTACATTTGAAATCCCCACTGCATATCATCACCGGAAGTAAATCGCAACTCCCGAAACGGAATGCGCCATTCGGCGGTCCAGCCCTTATCATTGATATGTGATTTGCCTTCCCAGACCGCATCCCAGTCATCGTCCGCATTGGTATCGTCAAAACGCCGCAAGTCACGCTTCACACCGGCGGCATTAATCCCGAATTCGAAAGCAGTGCGATTATCATTATAGCTGTCCAGAGATACATACATCCAGTCCGATTGCGAGTACCTGTCCCGGCGCGTCAGAATCGCAATAATTTTATCCGGCTCAGGATCATGTGCTTTTGCGCCGACATATAAATAATCGGAATCGTAAAACACACAAAATTCTGTCCTATAGGTCTCCGGTGAACCGTCATCAGGATCGCGTTGAATAAAATCCCCCTGCCAGTTGCCCGACTGCCAGATTTGTTCATCCAATATCCCGTCGATTACTATTCTGTCGTTATTAATCAAAGTTGCTGTGGCTTCCCGAAACCTGTACCCATCCAGATCTTCTGAAGCCAGCTTTGCTTTAATGCAAAACGGAGTTAAAAACATAATTCCAAAGAATATTACCTTCTTCAACATCGAATCTCTCTTTTTTTGTGCGTAAAATTTTAACATGTAGTATTGACAGTTCAATTCCCCAAAAGTTGTCCAATGGTGACAAAAAATATTAGCCCTACTACGTAATAAAAAATTGGTTGCTCCTATTTTTAGTGGGTCGATATACTAAAAATAAAAATCTGATTATCCAATATCCAAGTATTTTTGCCGCTATCGCTCCTTTTTCTTTTTCATCCATTCTCTCACTCGTTAGAAAGCCGCGGCTTTCTAATGGAAATTTCATCTTCCTCTAGCATTCAAGTCGTTGTAAAGTAGCTGTATTATGGTTGTATCATAGTTGTATCCTTTTCCATGCACTTATGCACCAATTTACCTAATTCAACCACTTTACCTAATTCAACCAAATTTCAAATCTGCCGCACGGAGTGATGGCGCGGCATAAAATTACATCCGCCTCTTGAATATTATGCTTGTATATCGTATAGTATTAGTAACAGCGGGAGGTTTTTTATGAAGAACCAAATCAGGAATTTTCTGGAAATTATGAAACTCGAATTGGGTGACCTGAAAGAAGATTTGCACACCCTCAAAAAGGAATGTAAGGACAAACTACAAGAGGGGCTAATCACCAATTACGTCCACATGGAAAACATAGCGCTCTACGATAATGAATTGCACGCTCTAAATTCCTTCCAGCGGATTTTGGAAGCCACCGAACCGGAAAAATTCAATTCTATTGATAATCTGACAACTCATCTTCTTGAGACATTCCGCACAGTAATGAAAACCTGCGGTTATGCCGAAGCGGGCCGGATATGCATTGAGCGGAAAATGCTGAAAGTCGCGAAATATGTGCGCGGGAACTAAGTTCCCTTTTTATTTTCCACAACTTCGATTTCTTCAGTTGTATACTTTCCCATTGTCAGTCCGGTGTAGCCATATAATATCGAAATCAGAGGGTTGGTAAGATTCAAAAAGGCAAACGGCGCATAGGTCCCCAGAGTTGCCCACATAAAAGCGCCACCGTCACTAACGGGATATGCGGATCGCTATGCAAAAATCGTAGCATATAAGTTAACACAATTGCCGAATATCCAATCGCTATTATAGTTTTTGCAAAACTCATGGATTTTTCAGTATTTTTCTTCATTTACTAAATCCCCGATTGTTTTTCCCCAAAAAATATCCCGGTAATTCAGCAGTTTAAACTGTATCCGCGCCCTGTTTTTATTGATTGTTTCATTCCGTTGGCGGCAATATAGCAAAAATATAAAAAACATTTAAGAAAAAAGTCTGGAATAAGTGGGCGGACGGTTTTAGATTTCGCAGGATGATTGGATTTAAACTACTCGACCGCTATGTTGTAAAAAAGTTCGTTTTGCTTTTTTTGCTCGCACTTATCGCTTTTTTGGTGATTTTTCATATTGTCGATGTCATTGAAAAGATTGATAAATTCCTGAAATCAAATATGTCTTTTACTGAAGTCTGCCGGTTTTATTATTACCAGTTACCTTACTTTATTGATATTGCCATACCGATGTCCCTGCTTCTCGCGGTGGTATTTACCATCGGCACGCTCGGCAAGAATAACGAACTGGCTGCCATTAAGTCTTCCGGGATCAGTCTCTACCGCTTGTCTGTGCCCCTGCTATTCATCGGTTTGTTATTAAGCATCGGTTCCTATTATTTTGAAGATGCCGTCGTAATACCTGCTTCCCGGAAACGGATTGACATCGAGCAGAATCAAATGAAACGTCACAAGCAGCTCAAAAAGACTATCTACAACAACATCATGTTTCAGGACTCTCCCAACTGCAACATTGTGATCGGCAAATACAACACAAAAACAAACACCGGAAATACCGTTACCGTTCAGCAGACCAGAGATAACATCCTGATCCGGCGGATCGACGCCCGTAAAATAGTCTGGAAGGAAGATGAACAAGCCTGGCAGCTGCTGGACTTTAAAGTTCGTCAATTTGATTACCGGGGCAATGAAGTCGTCTCTACTACAGTAAGTGATTCATTGTTCTATTTTCATTTGCACCCCGAGGATGTGGTTCAGACAAGCCTGGATCCCGAAAGCATGCGCTACCGGGAACTATCCGATTTTATCAAACGCCTGCAGGAAAGCGGCAACGATCCCCGCAAATGGCGGGTAAATCTCTACTTTAAGCTGGCATTTCCATTCACTAATTTTATCGTCATTCTGTTTGGTTTGCCTCTGGCGGCAATGCGGGAACGAAAAGGAATCGGCTTCGGCGCCGGCATGAGCCTGCTCGTAATATTTACATATTATGGCTTTATTAAATTCGGACAGGTTTTGGGCTATAAAGGGCTGCTCAGTCCTTTGCTTGCAGTATGGATGGGGAATATTATTTTTCTGCTGGGCGGCGCCTATTTGCTCTACAAAATCCGCCAGTAATCAGCATTACCCTGACTTTCTATATAAATGCCCGGCGAGTTGTGATTTACGGGTAACTCAGCCACAAACATGTCAGGTTTTATAATTTCCCTTTGGAAGCAACCCAACCTTCAGAAGGTTGTATCAAGCATCCTGTCCAGTCT
>DPVY01000230.1 GCA_003527965.1 Fidelibacterota bacterium | reverse complement strand
GTGCAGTTGAATTTGTCAGAGACATCACCGAACGGGAAATTATAAGGCGGGAACTTATTAAAGAGAAAATATTTGCCGATACTCTTGTGCAGACTGCCCCTGTGTTATATGTTGCGATTGGTGCGGATGGTAAAACTATTATGATGAACGATTTTATGCTTAAAATACTAGGTTATACAAAAGATGAAATTACCGGGAAAGACTATCTGACTTCATTTGTTCCGGAGGATGACCGGGAGATGCTGGCGGGTGTTTTTAATAAATTGACTTCCGCACATCAGGCGACACTAAATGAAAACCGCATATTGACAAAGGACGGTTCGAAATATCTAGTTGAATGGCACGGGAAACCAATTCTTAATGAAAAAGGGTTGTTCCAATATTTCTTTGGTGTGGGGATTGACATTACCGAGCGGCGAAAATCTGAAAACGAGCTCCGGAAATACCATGAACACCTGGAAGAGCTGGTGAAAGAGCGCACAAAAGAACTTGAGGATAAAACCGTCACTATTGCAAAATCCCAGGAAGCCCTGACCTATCTAATGGAAGATGTTAATGATGCCCGGCAAGAACTGGAAATCGCCAAAAGCAGACTCGAGATTTCAAATAGAGATCTGGAAGCCTTTGCCTATTCGGTGTCCCATGATTTACGGGCGCCGCTGCGGCATGTCGATGGATTTGCCGAACTGTTAATGTCGCAATCAGCCGATAAACTTGATGAAAAAGGCAGATCCTATCTGGACAAAATCATAACAGCGTCGCAGAATATGGGAACATTGATTGATGATCTGCTGGCATTCTCGCGGATAGGGCGCAAGGAAATATTTAAAATACCTGTGGAATTGAATTCAATGATTGAGAAAATCAAGGATGAGCTTGAATCCGATATCAAAAACAGGAAAGTATCATGGCGGGTAGATCAGCTGGGAATTGTCCGGGCAGATCCAACTTTGATCAAACAGGTGTTTGTTAATCTTATGTCAAACGCGCTGAAATATACCAGACCAAGGAAAGAGGCAAAAATAGAGATCGGTCTTAAAAAATCCGATGAAAATGAGAAGATAATATATATAAAGGATAACGGCGTCGGCTTCGATATGAAGTATTCCGATAAGCTGTTTGGGGTATTTCAACGGCTGCACAGTTCCAGCGATTTTGAGGGAACCGGAATCGGGCTGGCGAATGTTCGGCGTATCATTAATCGGCATGGTGGTCGGGTCTGGGCAGAGGCTGAAATTGATAAAGGCGCCGCTTTCTATATTTCTTTGCCAAATGTTGGTGGGAAAGTAGAAGGGGAAGGAAAAGGTTAAGGTTGAGGCTAAGGTTGAGGCTAGGGTTGAGGAATCAGTTATTGAAGGAGATTATGAAAAGTGGGACAGATTCAATATCAAATTTCAAATCTGTTATGTGGAGTTATTGAGTGATGCCTGCCTGCCGTCAGGCAGGGAATGATGGAGCCAAATTAACCAATTCAACTAATTCAAACAACCTGTCCTTTTGGGATGATATGAAGGAAAATTCAGAAGATAAAACGTTAACCGCCGGCTTTAGCCGGTGGGTGAGAGAGCACCCAAGAACCCTATCCGACTTTAGTCGGTCAATCTCCCGAATGAATTCGGAGAGTGGGGTTAGAGTTCAGTACCCACTCATTAAAATGAGTGGGTAATGTTTGGAGACGATACGATGAATAATCTACCAAAAGAAACGTTAACCACCGAATTTATTCGGTGGGATGGAACGGTTATTCCTACATCTCCCGACTTTAGTCGGAGAATAACCCAAATCCGTCAAAAGCCGGACAGGGTGAATTCCCCAAGGGGACAAGCGGGTGGATGTGATTAGAGTTCAGTATCCGCTCATTAAAATGAGTGGTTAATGTTTGGAGATGATTTTTTGGATGAATTACCAAAAGAAACGTTAACCGCCGGCTTTAGCCGGTGGATTAGAGAAACCTTTCCCTATAACGCCGACTTTAGTCGGTAAACAAGGGGTCGCTTTATGTCAAGTCATTCCTATAACAAAGTATGGTTACATCTCATCTGGGGCACTAAGAGACATCAAAAAACCATTTCCCCGAAAGTTCAGCCAAAAGTTTCCCAAAAATTATTTGAAATCGCTCAGGATAAAAATATCTTCCTGAAATCTTGTCACGTTCACAGCAATCATGTTCATACATTGATTGATTTGCCGACTAGCTATTCGATTGAACAAACAGCAAAATATTTCAAAGGTATATCTTCGAATTATTTGAAAAAGGAAGACATATTGAACAGCCGTTTTTCATGGTGTAAGGGATACGGAGTTTTTTCAGTCAGCGAGTCAGTTGTGGAAAAAGTCATTAAATATATTAAGAATCAGGACGAGCATCACAGAACGAAGACTTTTCGGGAAGAGGTACAGGAGTTTTTGGCGGCATATAATCTTGAATACACGGAGGATTGGTTTCTTGAATAGAATTTTCATTTACCCGAATGAATTCGGGGGGAGTGGTGGCGGTCGCTTATCCCACCCAATAAATTGGGTGGTTAATGTTTGGAGATGATTTTTTGGATGAATTACCAAAAGAAATGTTAACCGCCGAATTTATTCGGTGGGAT
>DPVY01000107.1 GCA_003527965.1 Fidelibacterota bacterium | reverse complement strand
TTCCCGGTTCAAGCGCATCGCCGGCAACAAAATAATCCACAAATTGATCGCTGACAATTACCTCATCCGCCCTGGCGCGTTTGACGTGAATTTCATTTTCCGGATTCATAATAAAGGCAATCACCTTTTTCTTGGGATAGGTGGATTTGATATTCAGCGTGGCAAGTAGTGTCTTTTCATCGGCAACCAGCGCTTCATATTGAAATAGGTTGGGAAGCAGGATAATTGTTTTTGCATCTTTAATACCGGCCCGTTCCAGGGGGGCATTGCGGGTATAATCTCCTCGAATAAACTTAACCTTATTTTTACTAAAACGGTCAAGAATACTGTTGATCTCGTCTTCGGGAAGTTCATTCACCAGAATAATTTTGGGTGGTTTTGGCTTAGCGAGTTGAAAAAAAGTTTCAATAATGGTTTCGGCCCGGTTGTTCCAGCCGCAAATGATGATATGATCTTCAAAATTTATCGATTCCAAACCCTGTTCCTCCCTAATTTTTTTCGTCACTAAAATTGACGAGATCGAGGCAGTGATTAAAGATACCAGAATTACTCCGGAAGCCATCACCAGGACGCCAATGACCCGGCCGCCCGTCGTTATCGGCCGAATATCACCGTACCCAACCGTGAAAACCGTAACCAACGTCCACCAGACTGAATCCCACAAACTGGTATACTCACCCGGATTTTTCACGCCCTCAAAATGAAATACCAGCGCTGCCGCCACAACCGTTAGTAGCGCCAGGCTCAAAAATATCCTGAAGATTGTCCGCGAAAAGACGGACTTTAAAGTATCAATAAAATTCAAATTTGGTCTATTCTCTTATAAAACGTCAAAATTACAGATTTGAGTTTACTCAAAATGCACACGAAAGTCAACGGTACCAATATCCGCTAAAACGTCCGAAAGGCCGAGCTTCGGCTCACCGGATCGTTAGAATACCCGCCGGAAACAATGACTTCCCCGGGCGGACAAAAAGAGATGTTAACAATTCTCAGAATATACAACCCGGCTGCAAGCAGCGGTTTATCTTAGCTGAATCTGAAATGTCCGGGGAACAGATATATTGATATTTATTCTTAAAAAAAATAATGGTTGCCTTTCGGATTATAAATAATTTTTAGTTTTCCGGGCAAAACACTGATGTCGTATTTAGCCGAAAAAAAGATTTCCCCGTCGATATGATGTGGCACTTTTTGATCGAACTCGAAATGTATATGGTCGGTTTGATAATATTGAACCCGTTTGTGGTTTAAATGAGTCCCTTTCGGCACCATTAAAAAGATCCGGAAACGCTGCAAAAAATAAAGATCCTGAATTGTGCAAACATCCAATAAGCCATCGTTGGCAATAGCCCGGGGAGTCAGGAAATATCCTCCGGCAAATCGTCTTCCAATGGAAATTGTGCTGATAAAACAACTTTCCCGCTTCATCTGCCCGTTATTCTGCACATTCACCGGACGTTCGCGAAAGGTAAACAGTGTCTTTAATATATGCCAAAGATATTTGTCTTCGCCGCCCTTTTTCATTCCATTTTCATCGAAATTCTGAGATGCAACTTCCGCATCAAAACCAAGCCCCATACCGTTTAAAAAGTAATGGTCGTTGCATTTGCCGACATCCATTTGAATCGTATTCTGCTGGAAAAATATTTCCCAATCCTTTTCTGTAAAATGATCGGAAAACCCCGGAATTTGGATAAAATCGTTACCCGTTCCCATGGAAACCGCCCCAAAAGTAATATCTTCATGCCCGATCACAGCCTGAGCCGCTTCGTTGATTGTACCGTCTCCGCCAACAGGTACAATATACTTATAGCCTTCAGCCACAAATTTTGCTGCCAGATCCGTCGCATGTCCCATACGTTCTGTAAGAACAATTTCCCCGTCTATTCCATATTTTTTAATCATCCGGGCAACATCTTCGGCATGCTTCCCGGCATAACCGTTTCCGGCAACCGGATTTACAATAAAGCCCCATTTTTCTTTTGATGCCATTTTAGTACTCCTGATATTTTTTTTTATTGTTCCCGATAAGCGGATTGGATCCTGTTTTTTACATTTGTAATAATTTCCCTGTCACTAAGTTGGAGAAGTTGCCCGGCTTTAAACGGCGGATGAATGACGATCTCCAGTCGCCCTTTGGGCATAATCGTAAAACGATGTTTGGGCTTCAACGAGTAAAAGCCGTTCAGGGTCACGGGCAATACATCCAGCTGAGTGCCCTTCAAAATGTGGATAAAACCTTTCTTAAAAACGCCTAATTTACCGTTTTTTGACCGGGTTCCTTCCGGGAAAATGGCTACTGTCAAGCCCTTTTTCGCCTTTACGACCGCCTGCCGGAGTGAGTGACGCGAACGGCTGTGACTTCCCGGCTCAATAGCTATATAATTATTCATCCTGATCAGGCGCCCAAAAACAGGGATATGAGTCAGATATTCTCTTCCCATCCACGATACAAGCGGTACTATGGACATGACTGCCGGAATATCATAGATACTCGCATGGTTGATAACGATAATATAACTTCTCTCCGGTACGTAATTATGTTTACCTATAATTCTAAGTCGCTTCCCCATCAACACAAACAGGCCTTTTGCCCAGAGTGAAAAAAGGAAACGATTTAGCCATTTTATTTTCAAAAAGCTGGCGGCAAATCCAAGCAGCACAATTATCGCCGTGAAAACATACTGTATTCCATAAACGATGAGCGTGTATAAAACTGCCCGCCAATCTGATAATCTGTTTTTATTTAATTCTGATAACATGGGTGTGATTCTAATGATGAAACCTGCAAAATACAATAAAAAAATATTTATTGGAATTTGCAGAGAGAATATCTGTTTCTATCTTATCATGATATTTTTATTTTAAAATAAGGGTTTATGGCTTGGTCCCAAAGATCACGTGCCGGAGGTCCATAGGAGTATCCCTTTGGGACAGGATTGCCCGTATTTCCCATCTTCTATAAAACGCTCACCCCGACAAGTCGGGGCTGATGATGATAAAGAACCATATCTCCGCCCATTTCATCTTCCGGTATATTCGCAATCACTCAAAACGCTTAGACAGGGGGCTCACTGAATAGAAAAAACAAAAGTTTATCGGTAAATGAACGATGGTTGTGCCATTTCTGTCTAACCCTGTCCTAATTCAAACTGTAAAAAACCAGCGCAGAAAAATATTTTTCATCGACGAGAAATGACTTTATTGACGGGGGGAATAATCGCGGGGCCGACGAGACTCGAACTCGCAACTTCCGGCGTGACAGGCCGGTGCTCTAACCAATTGAACTACGGCTCCATTTTCAAATACCTGTTTTCACAGGCGGACGCAAATTTAAAGATTTTCTCGTCATCTCGCAAGCAGAATTCATCAATATTCAGGAATTTTATTTTTACTCTGGAATAATATTAATAGTTTACCGCATGTGTATATAAATGAATAATTATCAGGAGATTTCAAATGGGATTTAAATGCGGTATCGTTGGATTGCCCAATGTCGGCAAGTCAACTCTGTTTAATGCATTGACTCATGCCCAGGTGCCGATGGAAAATTACCCTTTTTGTACCATTGATCCCCATGTTGGTGTGGTAGAAGTGCCCGATAAGCGGCTGGATATACTGAAGAAAATATATATGCCGGAAAAAGTCATTCCTACCACTCTGCAATTTGTTGATATTGCCGGATTAGTACAGGGAGCGTCCCATGGCGAAGGGCTTGGCAATCAATTTCTCAGCCACATTCAGGCGGTCGATGCTCTGATTCATCTGGTCCGCTGTTTTGAGGATCCTAACGTGGCACATATCGATAGTAAACTTGATCCGCAACGTGATTTTGAAATTGTTGAAACTGAAATACTGTTAAAAGATCTTGAAAACGTTGAAAACCGTATTAGTAAAGCTAAAATCAAAGCCCGAACCGGTGATCAGAAATTAAAGAAACAAATAACCGTTTTGGAAGAAATACGGGAGCTGTTAGCTTGTGGAAAAGCCGCAAAAAGTTACCATGCCCATCCCGAAGAAGCGGCATTTGTCAGGGAATTAGGACTGCTATCCAATAAACCGGTGTTGATTGTCGGGAATATTTCTGAAAACGAAGCCACTTCCGATGAAAAACCCGAGATAACCGAAAAATTTGAAAAATTTGCTCTTTCCACGGGGAATATCTTTCTAACCTTGTCTGCCAATCTGGAAATGGAAATGTCGGAACTTGAACCGGAAGAACGACTGCTCTTAATGAAGGAATGGCATATCCCGGTATCAGGATTGGATCGGCTGATTAACGCCGGATATACATTATTGAAACTGATTACCTTTTTTACGATGGAGTCGGATATTTGTCAGGCCTGGACGGTTCCAACCGGCTCGCCCGCCGTGAAAGCCGCGGCTGTCATTCACACTGGTTTTGAGGATCGCTTCATCAAAGCGGAAGTGCGGCATTGGCTGGATATAGAGAAAACCCGCTCGGAGCATCTGATTCGGGAACAGGGTTTGATCCATATCGAAGGGAAATCATATCCTGTTCGGGACGGCGATGTAATTACCTTTAAATTAGCGCCGGGATAAACTTGGAATTATGCTTTTGATTTTAAACAATTCTTAATATCTGGATCCAAGTGTCAAGTGCAACAATTTACACTTCCCCAAAATGCCTGATTAGGAGTTTTAAAACCAAGACATTTTCTTGGTTGGTTATTCAGTTTTTTAATAGTGCGTATGATTTCCTGATCGGTAATGGTAGTAAAGTCTCTGTCTTTCGGAAAACATTGTCTGATAAGGCCATTCGTATTTTCGTTTAATCCCCGCTCAAAAGACGAATAGGGATGAGCAAAATAGAAATCAGCATCTAAGTCATTTGCAATCACATTATGCCCAGCGAACTCTTTACCGTTATCAGAAGTCACGGTATAGACATTGTGTTTTATCAGGAGTAAAAGTTTGCTAATTGCTTTGGTCCCCTGGTTGGATGTTTTTTGCTCAACCTTATAGATCAAGGAAAAACGGGATTTTCTTTCTCTTTTTCCGGCACCGTAAATGAGGATACAAATCACCACCGGATTCTTTGTCCAATAGGATGTGTTGATAAATCCATTTATGCCCGCCTGTGCGTGTCCGCACAGGTAGAAATGATACAGCAAGATTGCCTGCTTTTCCAAGTTACTCTTGAGTTACACTTGACACTTGAATCCAGGTATCACTACTGTCCGGACGTTGAAAATTTCAAAGGCATCTAATTTGTTTAAATACATAAATATATGTAACCATATTTAGTGTTATCGATTTGAAACCGTATTTATATTATTGCCATTCATTATTTAACATTAAAGGAGGAGTGGCAAATGAATACGGGCAAGGCAGTTTTTTCTCAATTAATGGATTATCTACCAATGTATAAGTTCCGTCGCTGTGTAAAGATCTATAGAGGTGATTACAAAGTAAAGAATTTTTTATGTCCTGATCAGTTTCTTTGCATGGCATTTGCTCAACTTACATATCGTGAGAGTCTAAGAGACATCGAGACATGCCTCCGAGCTATGCAAAACAAACTGTATCATATGGGCATTCGTGGTCGTGTTTCCCGTAGCACTTTAGCTGATGCCAATGAGAAACGAGATTGGCGAATCTATGCTGACTTTGCTCAAATACTAATCCATATCGCAAGAGATCTTTATAGCGATGAACAATTTGGCGTAGAACTGAAAGATACAGTTTATGCGTTGGATTCAACAACCCTCGATTTATGTTTATCACTATTTCCATGGGCAAATTTCCGAAAAACAAAGGGTGCAATTAAGCTTCATACTTTACTGGACCTAAGAGGCAATATACCTACTTTTATTGAGATTACAGATGGCAAAGTCCATGATGTCAATATTCTCGATGTACTTATACCAGAACCGGGTTCCTATTATATAATGGATCATGGCTACATTGATTTTTGCCGTCTTTATTTATTACATCAGTACAGTGCATTTTTCGTTGTTCGTGCTAAAACGAATCTAAAATTCCGAGTTTATGTTTTGATTGCAATCGTTAAAAAGCGTCTCAATTTGGGCATCACCCTCTACACTTTTTTACAGATTATTAGCGTGAGTGTTTTTGAGAAAGAACCTATTTTACAAATAGTTACAAACAGTGAGTACAAAATCCAGTACAACCATTCTTGTAATCAATTGAATTTATTTAACTAATAACCGGACAGTAGTGACCCAATTTATATAAATCATAAAATCTGATATTTCTTGCCTGAGTAGTTACCAATTATATTGATATGTCTTTTTTTTTGTGGCAGATTACTTTATCCTGCACAAAATTAAAGAGCACAGGCATTTAGAAATCTCGATTAATCGCTTCTTCAATAACTTTAATAACCCGGTCAATCTGATCCTTCGTCACATTGATCGCCGGCATCAGGCGCAAGACGTTTTTATGGGTACAATTAATCAGGACATGGCGCTCACGGCACCGATCAACAATCTCAGCACCGGGTTTAGCCAACTCCACACCTATCATCAAACCGATACCCCGCACCTCTGTGATGATTGAGTGCTTTCTCTTCAAATCATCCAGCTTATCGCGCAGATATTGCCCCATTTTCCGGGCATTTTCTAATAAATTCTCCTCAACAATAGCCTGCATCACCGCTACACCGGCGGAACAGGCAACCGGATTGCCGCCAAAAGTCGATCCGTGACTGCCGGGTTGCAGTACATCGCAATATTTCCGCTTCACGGCAAAAGCCCCAATAGCCAACCCGCCGCCCAGTGATTTCGCCATCGTCAATACATCGGGAATCACATCATAATGTTGATAGGCAAACATCTCCCCGGTTCGGCCGATACCGGTCTGCACCTCATCCAAAATCAAAAGGGCGTCATAGTCATCACACAGTTGCCGGGCAGTCGTCATAAATTCCGGCGTGATCGGGATAATACCGCCTTCACCCAAAATCGGCTCAAACATAACAGCGGCAACCTTATCGGTCATCATGCTTTTCAACATATCGACATTGTTTACTTCACAGTATTCAAAGCCGCCGGGCAGCGGCTCAAAGCCCTTTTGATATTCGCTTTGACCGGTAGCCGCCACGGTGGCAATTGTGCGCCCGTGAAAAGAATTCTTTAGCGTGATGATCACTTTCTTATGAGGATTGCGTTTGCGGACCAGTTTAATGGCGCCCTCGTTAGCCTCGGCGCCGCTGTTGCCGAAAAACACCTGCCCGTCAAAAGTACTTTCAATAATCAATTTTGCCAATTCCCCTTGCGGTTCATTATAATAAACATTGGGAACATGCAGAATATTTTCGATCTGGTTATGGATCGCCTGCACCACCTTAGGATGGCAATGTCCCAGATTTCCGGCGCCCCATCCCGGGAAAAAATCCAGGTATTCATTGCCTTTATCGTCCCAAACTTTCATTCCGCGTCCTTTCACCAGCGTAACAGGAATACGATTATAGGTCTTGAGTACATACTTATCAAATAATTTCTGATTCATCTTTTAAAATCTCCGTTCCAATGCCTTTTTTTGTGAAAATTTCCAACAACAGAGAATGATCAATCCGCCCGTCCACGATATGCCCTTTATTAACGCCGAATTTTAGAGCTGCCAGGCAGGAAGTGACTTTCGGTATCATTCCGCCATTTATGACTCCTTCAGCAATCAATCGTTCAGCTTCTGCGCGGGTAAGTGTACTGATAATGCTGTTCCCGTCATCGGGTTTCTTAAGAATTCCCGCAATATCAGTCAGATACACAAGCTTCCGCGCTCCAATTGACGAGGCTATATCGCCGGCTACGACGTCACCATTTACATTATATGTCAGTTCATCATCACCGATACCGATTGGCGCGATAACCGGGATTTTCTCCTGGGCAAGAAGGGCGTTCAGCATCGGTGCATTGATATAGCGAACACTGCCGACATAGCCGATATCCACCTTTTCCCCATCCACTTCCGGCATCAGTTTATCCACCCGGATAAGGTCGTCATTCATACCGTAGAGACCGACAGCATCGCCGTCCATTGTATTCAGTATATTGACGATTTGGGAATTGATCTTATGAGCCAGGATATCTTCAACAATATCCATGGTTTCACGATCGGTAACCCGCAGACCGTTAACAAACTCCGCCCTGGTTCCACGCCGCTTCATGGCTTCGGTAATAGCCGGTCCGCCACCATGAACGATAACCGGACGCCAGCCCACATATTTCATAAAGACAATATCCATCAAAACTTTATCCACCATGGCGTCATTGGTCATGATACTGCCACCGAACTTGATGACTATTTTTTTACCACGAAAAGCCTTGATGTAGGGCAGGGCTTCAATCAGGACATCCGCTTTCCCAATATATTCGCGCATAAATCTAATTCCTTATGTATGATATTCAGCGTTGATCCTGACATATTCATAGGACAGGTCCGATGTATAAACCATTGCGGATTCGGCCCCGGTGTAAACATTCAGAATTATGTCAAGTTTAACCGGTGTCATCAGTTTCTGTTTCTCGGTTTTTGTCAGGGTCACCGGGTTGCCGTTTTGATAAATATAGACATCATTGATTTGAAGGTCGGCTTTACCGGGATCGAACTCCACGTCCACCATTCCGGCTGCCGACAAAATCCTGCCCCAATTAGGATCTTCACCGAAAATTGCGGTCTTGACCAACGCTGAATTTGCAATTCCAAAAGCCATCTTTTTTGCATTTTCAAAAGTATCCGCCTGCTTTACCGAAACAGTTACAAACTTAGTCGCACCCTCACCGTCTTTGACAATGGATTTGGCCATTTCGAGCATCAGCGCCATTAATGCCGCCTGAAACAGTTTGGCTTCGGGCGTCCCTGTCTGAATAGTCGGATTGCCCGCCAGTCCGTTGGTCATGATTAGCGCCGTATCGTTGGTGCTGGTATGACCGTCCACCGTAATCATGTTGTAGCTCCGGTTGACACAATCGGTGAATATTTGCTCCAGCAAGCCGTGATCGATATCGGCGTCACTCGTAACAAAGGCCAGCGTGGTAGCCATGTTGGGCTGAATCATACCCGATCCTTTGGTAATCCCGCAAATTGTTACCTCTTTTCCCTGAATATCGATTTTAACACCAAAAGATTTCTCAACGGTGTCCGTTGTCAGAATAGCCTCGGCGCAGCCCGCGCCTCCGTCCACCGACAGCCGATGAGCAATAGCGTCGAGACCAACTTTCATCTTTTCCATATCCAAAAATTCACCAATAACCCCCGTGCTGGACGCTAAAATCAAATTTTCAGGAACGCCGCTTTTCTGCGATAGAATCGCCACCGTCTCAGCCACATCTTGCATACCTTGAGAACCGGTGCCGGCATTGGCATTGCCGGAATTGACAATCAAAGCCTGTAACATATTGCCGGAATTCTTCAGCGTTTTCATTCCCGCAAGAACGGGCGCCGCTTTGACCATATTCCTGGTAAATTTCGCGGAACATCGGGCCGGCACTGCGCTCTTAATGATACACAGATCTTTCCGCTTCCGCTTAAACCCGGCTCTCGTTGCCGCGGCAGTATAGCCTTTCGGATCGGTTATTTTCGGATTATCAATAAAATACATATTTACTCCGTAAAAGTTCTTATTTATGGTTAATTCAGCAGTCCGGCGGTTTCATCAAGACCCATCATAATGTTCATATTCTGAACAGCCTGCCCCGCGGCGCCTTTGATTAAATTGTCAATTACACTCATCAGAATCAGCCGGTTGTGACTGACTTTCAGCCCGATATCGCAAAAATTGGTATAAGCAACGTGTTTAACCTGGGGAACCTGATCAAATTCCAGCATCCGGACAAAGGGCTCCTCCTGATAATATTCACGATAAAGATCATGGAGATCGTTCTGTGACAGAGGCTGCTTTAATTCCGTATAAATTGTATTGAAAATTCCTCTCGTCATGGGCACCAGATGGGGCACAAAAACAATGTCCACCGCAGCGCCGGCCATTTTGGACAGCTCCTGCTCTATCTCCGGCTCATGCTGATGAGAGGCGACCTTATAGGCCGTGAGATTCTCATTACACTCCGGAAAATGAAAGGCCGGCTTAGGATTTTTCCCGCCACCCGACACACCGGTCTTGCTGTCAACTATAATTGAGTCCGGCTGGATCACCCCCGCCTCTAAAACCGGCATGAGCGCCAGTTCGATACCAGTGGGAAAACAGCCGGGGTTGGCGACCGTATTCGCCTTTTGAATGTTCTTACGATTAAATTCGGGCAGCCCGTAGACGAAATCGGTCAAACGACCGGCATCCCGGTGATCTACGCCGTAAGCTGTTTTGTATAAGGCGGCAGTATCAAGCCGGTAGTCAGCGCTGAGATCAATAATCTTTTTCCCGGAATTCGCAAATTCGGGCATCATTTCCATACTGGTCTTGTGAGGCAGCCCGAAAAAAATCACATCGCTGTCATTACAGATCGATTGGACGTCTATTGGCGAACACTCCCGATCACAGAGCCCCTTTAACGCCGGGTAAAGTTCGGAAAACCGGATGCCCGGCTGGCTGCGCACCGCCAGATGAGCAATTTCTATATCGTGATGTTTCATAAATATTTTGACCAATTCATACCCGGTATAGCCGGACGCACCAACAACCGAAACTCTGATTTTATTCATAATAAAGCACTTTCGAGGATTCATACTGTTTGCCGATCTCCCGGTAAGCATCGCGAAACGGTACTCCCTGCTGAACCAGCTGATAGGCTTTTTCAGCGGCATAGAGTTCATCGGTCATGGCAACCTCACAATTTTCCTCAATGACTTTCAGGTTTTGGAAAATCAGTCCGGTTACGTGAATGGATTCAAGCGCCGTTGAAAAACCGTGAATGACAGCCTCTTTAGTCAGCTGGATATCCCGATGGTAGCCGGAAATCAGGTTAACGGATGTATTTTTCATCTGAATTTCATGGGCTAGAATTTCATGATATTTTCCGCGTAGCAACTCCAGAACGTCGGGATTTTTCTTTTGCGGCATAATCGAAGACCCGGTCAAAAACTCATCGGGCAAAATGAAATAGGCTAATGACGGAAGTGTAAACAGAACCAGATCGCTGGCCAGCTTATTGATATCCAGCATTACCTGACCCAATACAGTCAGTATAAAAGACTCGAATTTACCACGGCTATTTTGAGCGTAAATGGGATTCTCCTGGGTTTTCGCAAACCCCAGTTCCTCTGTCGTCATCTGCCGGTCCAATGGCAAAGGAATGCCGTATCCGGCGCCTGTTCCGAGCGGATTCTGGTCCACCAGTTTCAGGGCTGCTTTCAATAGATCACGATCATCGGTAAAGGCATCTTTGAACGCTCCAGCCCACATCCCAACGCTCGATGGCATCGCCTTGCGGGTATGGGTATAACCCGGCATCGGGATTTCACCGAAGGTATCAATAAAGCCATCAATGTGACCTATCGTTGCTTTGATCACATCCAGACAGTCTCCCAGTCTCGCCTTGCAATAGAGACGTACGGCAGTCAATACCTGGTCATTGCGGCTGCGCCCGGTGTGGATTTTCTTCCCGGCATCACCAACCGTATCAATCAGAAAATTTTCGATTGCCGTATGACAGTCTTCATCTTCAAGAGCTATTTTAAATTTGCCCCTCTTATCCAATTCGATAATTTTATCCAGACCTTGTAGAAGATCCCGGACTTCCTTATCGGTCAGAATGCCGATTTTTCCTAACATGCGGGCATGCGCCTTTGATGCGATACAATCGAAATAGACCAGCTCTTTATCGAGGATGTAATCTTTCCCTACTGTAAACTTTTCGATTTCTTTATCAAGTAGTTTGGTCTTCTGCCACAGCTTCATGACTTTCCTCCTTTTTCCGCCATTTATAAGGCATTCTGTCTTTTAAAACAATATTATGAGCTTTCAAACGGATGGCATTGATGCGGATAAAGCCCTTGCAATCCACCGCATTATATCCACCTTCTATATCCATACTCGACAAATCCTGATTATACAGGGAAATAGGAGATTGACGCCCGATAATATTGACATTGCCCTTATAAATCGACACATACACTGTACCGTCGATCTTCTCCTGGCTTTTTTCAACTGCGCTCATCAGGAAATCCATTTCGGGCGAAAACCAGAACCCATTATATATCAGTTCCGAAAATTTCGGGATCAGCATATCCCGGATATGCATCACCTCCTTGTCCATGGCAATGCCCTCCAAATCCCGGTGAGCCGCCCAGAGAATCGTAGCCCCGGGGGATTCATAGACGCCACGGGATTTAATCCCCACAAAGCGGTTTTCCACCATATCAATCCTTCCGACGCCGTTTTTGCTGCCAATCTCATTCAAATACATAAAGAGTTCCAGGGGATCATCCTTTGTGATACCTTCGGTCTGGTTGGTAACTCGAACTGGAAAACCGTCTTTAAATTCGATTTCGAGGATCGTTTCCGCATCAGGCGCCAGTTTGGGAGACACCGTCATACTGAAAATATCTTCATAGGGTCGGAACAGCGGATCTTCCAAAATACCGGCTTCGTGACTGATATGCATGAGATTTTCATCTTCGCTGTAAGATTTTTCGATCGACGCCTTTACCGGAATACCATATTTTTCGGCGTAGGCGATCATATCGGTGCGCCCCTTAAATTCAGCCAGAAACTCCGGGTCTTTCCACGGAGAAATGACTTCAATAGCAGGGTTCAGGGCATAATAGGCAAACTCAAACCGAACCTGGTCATTCCCTTTTCCGGTAGATCCGTGGGATACGAAATTGGTCCCCTCGATAGCGGCAATCTCCACATGCCGTTTGGCAATCAGAGGACGAGCCACGGCAGTTCCCAAAAGATAACGACCTTCATAGATAGCATTACCCCGCAGCGCCGGGAAAATATAATCGTTGACGAATTCCTCCTTAAGATCTTCGATATAGACCTTGGAAGCCCCGGTTTTTAGAGCCTTTTCTCTAACTTTCTCAAAATCATCTTTTTGACCAACATCAGCCACATAGCAAATTACATCATAGCCTTTGTTGATCAGCCACTTCAGGATTACCGAGGTATCCAAACCACCGCTGTACGCAAGTATAACTTTCTCCTGTTTCATAGTACTCCTTCCAAAAAATTTTATTGGGTTTTAGTAGTGAAGGAGCCCTGACCTAAATACGATCTCGAAGTTAGGGCAAACGGCTCACGAGCGCTGCTCTGAATTGCTCATGAGTCACACCCTCGCGGATAATGATCAGAATCGTATCGTCTCCGGCAATGGTGCCAATGATCACATCCATTTCGAGCGCGTCAAGGAATAGGGCTACACTGGGGGCAAATGACGGCAGACACTTAAGGACCGCCAAATTATGGGAAAAGGTAATAGACTTACAGGCATTCAACGGTGAGTTACCTTCCATCAGAGAGAAAGATGAAGCGGTCTGGCTTGAAAGCGCATATATATACCCTTTATCGGTATCCGGTATCCTTACGACTCTCAGCGCCGCCAAATCCCTGGAAAGAGTTGCCTGGGTGGTTTCAAAACCCAAATCTTCCAGCCTTTCCCTTAGCTCGTTCTGGCTGGAAATTTTGGAGGTCTCTAATATCCCCCGAATGGCTCTATGTCTATTATCTCTACTTATCATAACTGTATAAATATCCAAAAATACGCATAAATATACGCTCTGTAAAAATTGATGTCAAGCCAAATTTTTAAATATTTTTCCGGCACCATACTCATTGAAAATAACATTGATAATTCACCACTGATTTTCACCCCGTTAGGTACCTCTGCCATATGCGAACTTTTTATATTGCATTATCCTTAAAATCAGGTTATTATTTAAATGAAAATTTAAAATAAGGGTTTTCCCAAGGTTGTCACACTTCATTTACACATGCTTAAAAACAGCCGATATCCTTTCCGGCGACCGTGACAGCATGGAAATATACCTGATCCAAATATAATTTTAACAACCGGAGGTTAGTATGTCATTCAATGCCCTTTTCATCGCCCATGCACCGGATGCCGATAAAAGCATCCATCGCAGCCGGATTGAAACCGGCACGTACAAATTGCTGACTGTAATTGTAAAAAGTCAGCCGGAAGCTGTGGAAGTTTGTGACGAACTCATCGAAAAAGAACAGATCGACTCAATTCTACTCTGTCCGGGATTCACACACCGGAATGTAGCAGAGATTGTTGAAGCAACAGATAACAAAGTCGCTGTCGTCGTTGCTCGTGGTGATGGACCGTCGGGGAAAATAGTCCAGGCAGCGTTTCAGCGAGCGGGGTGTTTTCAAAGAAAATGATTCTGCCTTTTGGGTAGCATTTTTCCCAACAAAACAGAGGAAATGTGTGAACACTAAATTTTCATATATCGATCTAATCCACCGGCGCAGTTCCCGGCGTAGTTATAAACCGGAATTTTTATCGGATAAGATTCAAGACCAAGTTAATGAAATTATAGTAACCGTCCCCACGGGACTATTTGGAACAGATTCAAGTTTTCGGTTAATCCACAAATCCATGGCTGCCGACCAGAAAATCAAACCCGGCACCTACGGTTTCATCAGCGGCGCTCAGCATTTTATCGTCGGTAAAACTATTCCCGGCGCCGAAGCTTTTGTGGATTTCGGCTACCGCATGGAATGGATCATCCTGCAGCTGACCGGGCTGGGATTGGGCACCTGCTGGCTGGGCGGAACTTTCACCCGCAGCGAATTTGCCAGCCTGGTAGATTTACAGGGAAACGAGGTAATTCCTGCGATTACACCGGTTGGTTATGCAACAGAACGCCGCTCCATTCGCGACCGCCTGATCCGTCTCGGCGCCGGCTCAAAAAATCGCAAGCCGTGGGCGGAACTGTTTTTTGATGGCGATTTTGATCAGCCATTAGATAGGCTCCAAATCGGCGAATATGCGACAGCGCTGGAAATGGTTCGCCTGGCGCCCTCGGCTTCCAATAAACAGCCCTGGCGGGTAATCAAAGCAGACAACGCCTTTCATTTCTATTTGCAGCGGACAGCAGGTTATGGCCGTATGTTTCCCGCAATCGATCTGCAGCGGGTGGATATGGGAATTGCGCTGGGTCATTTTGAATTATCCGTTCGTGAATTGCAGTTGAGCGGACACTTTCAAGCCGCTGATCCGGGGATAGCTCATCCGGAAGGCACAGAGTATACTCTCAGTTGGGTGTAGTCACAATATATTCTATTAGTATTAATCCCTCTTCGAGTAATTGATTGCCTGTTAATGAAGGGAAAATTATCCTGCTTTGATAACGTCGGACAGGGTGTGGATAGCCTTCTCGATCAATTCGGGGTCGGTTACGGTGAAATTTAGTCGCATGGTCCCAAGTCCGTCACCATCGTGCGCATAAAAATATTTCCCGGGGACATAGGCAACTTTTTTTTCAACGGCTTTACGATACATTGTCCCGGCATCGAAATCCTGTGGTCCTTCAACCCAGATAAACATACCGCCTTCGGGATGTGACCACTTGAAAGTATCCGGGAAATGGGCGTCCATTGCTGCCAGCATAGCCTCCTGTTTGGGCTTGTATATGTCGATAATCCGGCATATCTGTTTTTGTAAATAACCACCTGTAATATATTCCGCAGCAATTGCCTGAGCATAGGTGCCGGTATGCAGATCGACGCCCTGTTTTGCCAGTAACAGCCAATGTCTGATTTCAGCCGGGGCGATATAAAAACCGGTGCGGAATCCCGGCGCTAAGATTTTTGAAAGGGTTCCGGCATAGATCACATTATCCGGTGCCATGGATTTGATTGAAGGCAGCGCTGTTCCCCGAAACCGTAAATCACTGTAAGGATCATCTTCCAGTAACAAAGCGTCATATTTTTGGATAAGTTCCGCTACTTTTTGCCGGCGTTTGAGAGAAAGAGTTCTGCCGGTGGGATTCTGGAATGTGGGAACCAGGTAAATGAATTTAATTTTTTGGGTTTTAAGAACTTCTTCCAGATATTCAGGTATGATCCCATCATCATCGGTTGGGACACAGATATATTCCGGACCGTAGGAATTAAATGCCTGGAGTGCACCGAGATAGGTCGGGGCTTCGACGACAACCTTATCTCCCGGGGATATTAATACTTTCCCGACGCCGTCCAGCAATCCCTGCGAGCCGCTGGTGATACAAACATCATCGGCGGTTACATGAATACCCTTTTGAGCCAAAAGTATTGTCAGGGCGTCTCTCAGCTCGGGAAATCCTTCGGTAGCGCTGTACTGAAAGGCTTTTGAGCCGTATTTATTTATTACCAGCGAAGACAATTCATCAATAATCTCTAATGGAAAACTCGCCGGAGCGGGAAGACCGCCCGCCAGTGATATCATTCCCGGCTGGGATACGACTTTGAGAATTTCACGGATGGCGCTTGCTTTTATACGCGCGGTCCTTTTGGCGAGTAAATGATTATAATTCATTTTAAAATCTCCTGAAAATTGTTTGACTGTTCCTATCAGAGTATAAGTTGTTCATCTATAGCAACTATAGAGACAGCCAAAAATTACAAATTTTTTGGGTGAAAGGTAACAACTTTCACGTCAGGAATACCCCTCGCTGAAAATGAAAGATGAATAAGTCTCTATACCGGTCAGGTTTATTCAAATAATCGTCTACGAAGCAAAAGAATCTTTTAAACCAGACAGGTATAACTCGCTTTATCAACACTACCGATCATCCTGCCAGATCTAAGGATCTGACGTAACTGCAATCATGTCGGGCAGTTGCCCCGGAACGCACCGGTCAATTAGTCTCTTAATAGTCATTTTCTGTTTTTTTCTTATCCAGCATCCGGTATCGCCTGGACTGGAACAAC
>DPVY01000280.1:662-8378 GCA_003527965.1 Fidelibacterota bacterium | reverse complement strand
AGATTGTTGAAAAAATATCCTGTGGCTTAAAATCATTGGGACTCAAATCAGGAGATCATGTTGGTATTATCTCACAAAACAGCCATCTCTGGGCAATGTCGGACTATGGAACCGTCTGTGCGAGAGGGGTATTAGTAACGATATATCCGACTTTAACTGCCAAACAGGCCAAATGGATAGCGCAGCATGCGGAATGTCGGTTTATGTTTGCGGGCGATAAAGAACAGGGTGAAAAAGTTTTATCCTTGCTGCCGGAATTAAAGCGGGTTGAGAAAGTAATTATCCTGGATAACACACCATTCGCAAACGAAAAAATTATGTCGTTTGATGATCTTCTAATAGCCGGTGAATCTTATCGTAAAGAACATCCTGATGAGTTTGAAAGGGATGCAATATCAATTCAAAAAGACGATATATTAACGCTGGTATATACATCCGGAACTACCGGGGAGCCAAAGGGTGTTATGTTAACCCATGGGAATTTGACGTCAAACATTTCTTCCAGCATAAATGTCGTCGTTGCCGATGGAAACGATGTATTTCTGTCATTTTTACCGCTTAGTCACAGTTTCGAGCGTATGGCTGGCCATTATCTGGCGACTTCAGTAGGTGCCAAGATATGTTATGCCGAGAGTATTAATACGGTAGCGGATAATATGCTGGAAGTTCATCCGACTTTGATGACAGCTGTTCCACGTTTTTATGAAAAAGTCTATGCCAAGATTATTGACAGTATCTCAGCCGGCTCTGCCGTAAAAAAGAAAATATTCTGGTGGTCGATACACAACGGCCGGAAAGCATTTTATCGTAAATTAAACAGACATGCGATAGGACCGATTTTGGGATTGAAAATCAAAATCGCCAATAAACTTGTTTTTTTAAAATTACGAGAACGTATCGGGGGTCGCTTACGATTTTTTGTGTCCGGCGGAGCGCCGCTGGCGAGCGAAGTTGCTGAATTTTTTGCGGCAGCGGGTATCTACATTTTGGAAGGTTATGGTTTATCGGAGACTTCACCGGTTATCTCGGTGAACCCACTGGAAAGACCGAAAATTGGGATGGTTGGTCCTCCTATACCGGGTATTGAAGTCAGGATTGCTGAAGACGGGGAAATTCTGACCCGTGGCCCCCACGTCATGAAGGGGTATTTTAAAAACGACGAAGCCACAAGGGAGGTCATCGATAATGAAGGCTGGTTCCATACCGGTGATATTGGAATGTTAGATGAAGAAGGCTATCTGGCTATTACAGATCGTAAAAAGAATATCATTGTCACATCCGGTGGTAAGAATGTAGCTCCGCAACCTATGGAAAACGTCCTGGTGACATCAAAATGGATCGAACAGGTTCTTGCGATCGGAGATAAAAGGAAATTCGTCTCAGCGCTGATCGTTCCATCTTTTCCCAATCTTGAGGCTTGGGCCAAAGAGCAAGGTCTGCATTGGAAAGACCGTGAGGAACTGATTTGTCTTCCTAAAGTAAAAGACCTGTACGATCGGGTAATCGGTGAATCCATGGAGGGATTCGCACAATTTGAAAAGGTAAAGCATTATAGGCTGTTAGCAAATGAATTTACAATTGAGAGCGGTGAGCTAACCCCTTCGCTGAAAATACGGCGGGGAATTGTTGAAAAACGGCATGCGGATTTAATCGAGAATTTATATAGTGAGGATAACGATAATTGAAGACCAGTTACCAGGATTCCGGAGTTGATATTAACGCCGGCATTGAAGCCGTAAAAAAAATTAAGGATATTGTTAAAGAGACCTTTACACCGAATGTTCTGACGGATATCGGGTCTTTTGGAGGTTGTTTTGAATTTCCGGTAATGGAATATAAACAGCCTGTTCTAGTCTCCAGCACTGATGGTGTTGGGACTAAACTGTTGGTTGCCAATATGATGAACCGGCATGATACCATTGGACAGTGTCTGGTCAACCATTGTGTAAATGATATACTGACCACCGGCGCGCGTCCGCTGTTCTTTCTGGACTACATCGGTTTAGGAGTGCTCAGACAGGATGTCGTAACGGATATTGTCAAGGGATTAGCCTTTGCCTGTAAAGCGAACCGCTGTTCACTTATTGGTGGTGAAATGGCGGAGATGCCCGGTATTTATCAGAAGAACGATTATGATCTTGCCGGAACTATTGTAGGTGTCGTTGAACGCGGTCAAATGCTTCCAAGGACCATTCAATCAGGCGATGTTTTAATTGGTCTGCGGTCCACAGGGCTGCATACTAACGGTTATTCACTTGCCCGAAAAGTTTTATTTGAGCGCCATCAGGTTGATGATTATATCGCAGAGCTGGACAGTACGCTGGGAGAAGTTCTGCTTCAGGTGCATCGTTCATATCTAAATGTTGCAGATTCCATTCTGGATGATTCCGGTTTGCATGGAATCAGTCATATAACCGGCGGTGGGATAGAGGGCAACACCACCCGGATCTTACCTGCAGGAATGCATCTGAAAATTGACTGGAATGCCTGGGAATGGCTGCCCATATTTTCCTATATACAGTCACTTGGTGATGTAGACACGGAAGAGATGCGCAGAGTGTTCAATCTCGGGATTGGTTTGATTTTAATCGTTGAATCTCTTGCTGTAGATAGAATACTTGGAAATCTAAAAAATATTGGAGAAAACCCCGTTATTTTGGGTTATACCAGCAATTAATCGTAATTATATTGAGTATATATGAACATTAGGAAAAAACGGATTCAGATTGCCGTTTTAGGAGCCGGCAGCTGGGGAACGACCATCGCAATTCATTTATATAAGCAAAAACATTCCGTGAAATTATGGGAATATTATTCTGAAAATGTGGCTTATATGAATAAAACTCGCCGCAACCCGCTTCTTGAAGGCATTCCGATTCCGGCGGATATTCCGATTTTAAATAATTTGCAGCAAGCCGTAGAAGATGTCCAGACCATCGTAATAGCGGTTCCTTCCCATACCATAAGACCACTTTTAGGAAAATTAACAGGTTTGATAGACAAAGATGTGTTATTTGTAAATTTATCAAAAGGAATCGAAGAAAATACTTTATTAAGAATCAGTGAAATTATTCACGGCGTTTTAGCTCATCCTGCCGAAAAGATTGTTACCCTGCATGGTCCCAGTCATGCCGAGGAGGTCTCCCGGGAAATTCCAACGGCAATTGTCGCTGCATCGACCAATATTGATTCCGCCCGTTATGTTCAGCAGCTGTTTCTCTCAAATTATTTCAGAGTTTACACAAGTACAGATATCATCGGAGTGGAAATCGGTGGTGCTGTAAAGAATATCATTGCTATTGCCTCCGGAATTAGCGATGGTCTCGGTTTGGGAGACAATACCAAGGCAGCTCTGATCACTCGCGGATTGATGGAAGTAATTCGGTTAGGAGTCTATTTAGGCGCCAGGGAGGAGACTTTTGTCGGATTGAGCGGCGTAGGAGATCTTATTGTGACCTGCGGAAGCAAACATAGCCGCAATAGATATGTTGGTGAAGAGATCGGGAAAGGTCGAAAATTACAGGATATATTAAATGGAATGTCTATGGTAGCCGAAGGAGTGCATACCTGTACTACGGTGCATCAGATGATGAAAAAATACCAGATCCTGATGCCGATTTCAGAGGAGATATATCGGGTTCTTTTCGAGGGGAAAAATCCCAAAAAAGCTTTAAATGACCTGATGACGAGAGACCCCGTAGATGAGTGGCATTCCATTAAAAAATCATAATGCGAATTAATCGTTTTTTAGCTATAGTTCTTCTGCCGATCATTATATATTCTAATCAGCTGACAATCTCTAAACCCGTACCTGTCTGCGGAACGCCCTACACGTGGGGTAAAATTCCGGAAATTGTAATTACAAAAAAACTGTCGAAACCTACTGCCGGTGATACAACATTCTACATCAGAGAAGATATTCATGCTCCCATTGCTACTATGATCGAAGTGCCCTTTTATAAAATAAAAGAGGCTGACGGGATTACCGTATATGCTGAAGCGCCGGAACTTGACGCCGGAAGAGTCACTCAAGCCGATGTCGATAAATTAATCGAGGCTCTGGTGGATAAGACTCCGCCATCCTCAGTTAATCCCGGCAAGGGTATAATTGCGAACGAAATTGAAATATTTGGTCAGATACCGGATGTTGATAATAACCAGACCCTGTTTGTGCTACTTATCGATGTCCGTGATGGTTATAATGCCGATGAGTCGTCGGAAACCTATGTTGCCGGGTATTTTGATCCGCTTGATCAGATTAATCAGTCCGGAAAAGGCAATTTCGGCGATATTATCTATATTGATACAAATCCGGCGAAAGTTTATGACGAAGCAACCCTCGGCGTTGTGGCTCACGAACTGCAGCATTTAATTCATTATGGCGCCGATCGGGATGAGGACATCTGGTTAAACGAAGGACTTTCGGAATTAGCACCCATAATACTGGGATTTGATTCGCACTCTTTTAGCCTGTTTTTACGGAATACCAATCGTTCGTTAAATTCTTTTGATAATAGTTTAATCGATTATTCCAAGGTCGGGCTTTGGACCTATTACTGTTATCGGAGATTCGGAGCCGCATTTATTCATGATATTGTTCAGGAAAAATCCAATTCATTGGATAGCTATGAGAAAGTAATGACAAATCGTGGCTTTACGACAACAAAAGAGGAATTAATGCAGGACTGGTTTATCGCTAATCTCGTCAATAATCCGGATATTGCCGACGGGATATATGGTTACGGCGGTGAAAATATTCCGATGGTATTATCGGACCATTTTTACGGGAACTTTGCGCAAGACCAAAGGGTGAGCGTTGAACTCAATAGCGCCGCCGCCGAATATATAAAGTTTTATGCCGGACGGGATATTCGGTTTGATCTGAATTTTGATGTTAACCCTCAATTTCATCTGGCTGTCGTCCGTCAGGGAGACGAAGATAGAATCGATCTGGTCCCGCTGAATAGCGCGCCTTATTATTTTGAGGATCCGGATTTCGGAATATCCTATAATGCAATTACCTTTATTCCCTACTGGACGAAAATTACAACCCAGAACAGCATCCTGAAATTTGATTACTCGGCGCAGGGCGTCGGCGGGATCGCCGAAACAGAAATTGTGTACGACGATACGGCTGAGTTCTATATCAGGCTCAATGGGGCGACCGCCGCGGAGAGATTTACATTGCCCGATCAGAGTTCACGGCTGGCGGGAGTTAAATTTAATGTCAGTAAAAATTCTCCGGTAACTATCCAGGTTCTGCCGTCTTTAACCCAAAATCCTATTGCAACTTATGAAGTAATTCCCAATCAGAGCGACTGGACCAGGTACTATTTTCCTACTCCGGTTTCAAATATTTCTTCGTTCTTTATTTCTCTCAGCAGCGCCGACGACCAACAGAGTTTGGCTTATGCTAATACCGGTCAGGGAATGGGGCGTGCTTACCTGAAAACCGGTTCTACTTTTAACGAGCTGAGCGATTATCAGGTTGGTGATGATTTTCTCACCGGCGATTGGCTGATTGGCGCCATAATTCATCAGGATATCACCTCCTGCCCGGAATTGTTTATTGAACCCGCGGTACTTTTTTTCTGGAATGATGAATATACGAAATCCTTTGAAATTCAAAATCGCGGTTCGGAAACCATGAACTGGCAAATTACATCGCAAATACCGGTCTGGCTGACAATTAATCCGACGGAAGGGACTAATCTGACAGCTCATCAATTGGTTTCGGTATCGGTGAATAGAAATCTATTAGAACCGGGGATATATGACCATATTATAAGAATCCAGTCAAATGGCGGTAGCGATTCAGTAAGGATTTCTGTGTTGGAGAGAAATGAGAATTATCCGCAAGCGGCAATTTTTTCGGACGATATGATATTTTCCGATCAAGTTATTAAAAAAACACTGAGGGTAATAAATATCGGGATTGGCGAAGCGGGGTTTTGTTTTCATTCCAATGATCCCCAGATTGCATTTATGCCTGAACAGGGAGCTGTGAGATTGACGGATACAGCCAGCGTTGATGTTTTTATCGATCCGGAAAATAGATATTCAACGTCGATCCCATTTACTTTTTATAACGGGATTGATTCGTTAAATATGAATTTTCAATACCAGGGGACAATAACCGATTCGTTGGATCAGTTGAAAATCTTTTCCACCATTCCGAATCCATTTCTGACGTCGGGTGGGCAAACTGCCGCTATCCGCATCCGGCTTTTTGATGATTCGAAGCCCTCATTGCAGGTTTATAATATTTTGGGGCAGAAAATTGCCGATTTAAATATTCCCGATTCGCATCCCGGTTTACACGTAATTCAGTGGAATGGAAAGAATGACCACGGGCAGCGAGTGAGCAGCGGCGTCTATTTTTTGGTGCTGCAACAGAAAAACAAGATCAGTAAGCAGAAGATCTTATTGCTTAACTAAGTTCCACAGCTCTCTCTAAAGCGTAATGGCGGCTGAGAATGGCGCAAACACATTTAATGGAGATTATTTTTACATGGCAGAGGTTGGAAAATTTAACAAACTAAGAGCGATCCTGGAACTGGATTACGGCATTTATCTTGACGGGGAAGATTTGGGCGAAATATTACTGCCCCGCCGGTATGTGCCCGAAAATTGCCAAATAGGCGAAGAAGTTGAAGTGTTTATTTATCATGATTCCAAAGAGCGGCTGGTAGCCACTACCCAAAAGCCTTTAGCCATTGTTGGTCAATTCGCCTTGCTGAAGGTCAAGGCGGCGACTGATGTTGGCGCTTTCCTGGATTGGAACCTGCCGCGGGATCTGTTTGTACCCTTTCGTGAGCAGAAACAGAAAATGGTTGAGGGCGGGTTTTATGTAGTTTATGTCTATCTCGATGAAAAAAGCGGACGTATTACCGCTTCTTCGAGGCTGGATAAGTTTCTGGACAAACAGGAGCCTGATTTTCATGAAGGTCAAAAGGTTGATCTTCTGATTTGCGATCGGACCGATTTGGGGTATAAAGCCATCGTCGACAACACTTACTGGGGAATACTTTACGAAAACGATGTTTTTCAAAAGTTAAAAATTGGACAGCGACTTGAGGGATTTATTAAAAAAGTACGGGATGATGCCAAGATTGATCTTTGCCTGCAAAAGCCCGGCTATGAAAAGGTGGATGATATTTCGGAGAAGATACTGGATACGCTGAAAGCGCGAGGTGGATTTATTGCCGTCAACGATAAAAGTTCGCCGGAGCTTATTTACGAGTTGTTCGGGATCAGTAAAAAAAACTATAAGAAAGCTGTCGGCGCTCTCTATAAAAGGAATATGATCAGCATTGAGGATGAGGGCCTAAAACTTCGGGATAATAATAAACCCATCTCCACCTGAGTATAGCAAGGGACAATGGGTTTGTTATTTTTCTTTGATGGTTTCGTCCCATAGGGATCTCTTTGAGATAAAAAGTATCAAAACTGTTCTGAGGAGCTTGTCCCGACGAGTCAGCAATTTTTTCACCATAGTAAATTAGACTAATCTCCGTGAATGAATGTATAATAGCGAGGTGGATAGACACAAATAAGGCCCAATAAATAATGGCGGTAACAAAAAGATAGTTGAAACCGATGAACCTCGTGAGATAGATACTTGCAATTAAAACAGCAAATATCTAACTGTAGTTATTATCTCACAGGGTGGATCAATTAACAAAGATTAGAAGTATCTAACGGGGTGAATCGGTT
>DPVY01000280.1:0-344 GCA_003527965.1 Fidelibacterota bacterium | reverse complement strand
ATTTAGTGGTTTGTCATACCCCGAATGAATTCGGGGGTTGTCTCAAGTATCCGTTTTCCGCAATCCTACGAAGGATGAATCTATAATTATATAAGTTTAGATAGCACCATCCCGACAAATCGGGATGGTGGATCAAATTTTCCCTCTTATCTTTAACTGCTTTAGCAGTTTTCATCCTTAATAGACAGATTTTAATTAGCGCCATAATAAAATAGATTGTTCGTAAGAAACACTCCGAGACAAGAACCTTACTTTATTATGAAAACTGTTAAAATTGATCTGATATAGTCTATAAAACAGCCACAGAATCGGCATTGATTTTATTTTTGGGTTAAAGCATTTAA
>DPVY01000336.1 GCA_003527965.1 Fidelibacterota bacterium | reverse complement strand
TATTAATGGTATGGCTTGCCATAGGTTGCACCTATGGTTATTTATGTTCAACTTTTTCAGAGTTCAAGTGAGGAATATGTTAATTAATTTAGTTGAAATTACACATTTGGAGATTGGCTCATGAAAATATCCATTTACCGTCATTCAAGCAATATAAAGCGCATTTTGCTGGTTCTGGCAATTGTCCTGATTTTTTCACTTTTGAGGTATTCTCAGAATATCGTCAATAAGCTGCGCGAAGATTTGACCGAAATGATGCAGTTTTATGCCGAGGTATATGCTCAGGCGGCTACCGAAGAAAGCAATCAGGATTTTAGTTTTATCTTTGATCAGATCATCCGGAAATCATCTGTACCGATGATTATCTCTGCGGAAATTGATAAAAACCCAACTGCCTGGCGGAGTGTCGGAATAGAAGAAATAGAACTAAACGACGATAACCGGGCTATTCTCGAAAAAATGATGAAAGAAATGGATTCCGCTAATGCCCCGATTCCTCTCGTGTACAATGACTATAATTTGGGTTATATCCATTATGGAGACACTAATCAGATCCGCCAATTAGTGATGCTGCCGTATATTGAAATTTCCGTTGTGATCCTGTTTATTTTTCTCGGCTATCTCTCGTTTCAACTAATCCGCAGTAGCGAAAAACACTCTATCTGGGTCGGCATGGCGAAAGAGACCGCCCATCAGTTAGGAACGCCCCTTACTTCGCTTATGGGTTGGGTGGAATTATTAAAAACCGAAATGCCGGACAATGAACATATAAACGAATTGACCCGGGATATTAAGCGGCTTGAAAAAGTTGCCAACAGGTTTAGCCGGATTGGAGCAACCCCGAAATTTGAAACCAGATCGGTTAATTCTGTAATCCGGGAAGCTGTCGATTATTACCGCCGCAGGCTGCCGCAGCTCGGTCCCGGCGTCGATATTGAATATCGTTCTAATGGAGATTTCCGGGCAAAAATCAACAGGGACCTCTTCTCCTGGGCGGTCGAAAATCTGATTAAAAACGCTCTTGATGCGCTGCCGCAACAAAACGGGAAGATCATTATTTTCACTAAATTAATTAAAAACAATAAGTGGATCGCAATTGATGTGATTGACAACGGCAAAGGCATCCTGTCCAAAAACCGAAAGAATATTTTCCGTCCGGGATACAGCACCAAGAAACGGGGTTGGGGGCTCGGACTCAGTTTGACAATGCGGATCATCAGAGAGTATCATCACGGGAAGTTGCTCTTAGTTGAAAGCAAACCTTATGCAAAAACCGTAATGCGGATTATGCTTAGAAAGTGTTAACTGCTCAGCCATATAGAGAGGGCAGGTTTTATTCTAAGGTTGAGGTTGAGGTTAAGGTTGCTTGTCCAGCGTCAATTTGCTCCAGAGGCGTCTCTCTGGGAAAGAATCTTTATAGGGTTCTCGTCGGAGATTCTTCTTCTTCCGACAAGTCGGGATCATCAGAATGACACATATAATCACTTTTTACGAAACTGTCAAAATTTGAAATTTGAAATTTGCATTTGTGGGTTTGGTTTTCATCCGTCTCAAACAGAGCCGATTCCTAAAAAAAGATTTAGCAGTTGGTATAAAAATTTGTTTCTCGTAAATTCGCCGGTGTTCTCAAAGATTAAATGGTAAATTGATATGGAACTTACAGAAATATTAACAACCGATCTCATTCTTTATCCGGTTCAGGCAACGACAAAGGAGGATGTCATCTCCCAACTGGTAAATGTCCTGGTAAAGAACGGAAAGTTGAGCGAACCGGAAGAGGCTAAATCAGCGATCATTAAGCGGGAAGAAGTAATGACAACCGGCGTCGGCAAAGGCGTTGCGTTACCTCACGGTAAATATGCTCATACTGAAGAGGTCTTGATATCCTTCGGGATTTCAAAAGAGGGTGTTAATTTTGACGCCATCGATGGTCAGCCGGTTCACATTTTTGTGTTGTTGCTAACGCCGGAAAAATATCCAAGCAAGCATCTGAAACTGCTGAGTAAATTTTCCCGAATGCTTAATATCGCAGAATGCCGCGAAGAATTACTGACAGCCGATTCAGCCACAGAAATCGCTGAAATCCTGTATCGTTATGATAAAACAATGTGACATTCTCTCTAATAAAAATTAAAGGGCTTAGTGTGTATCGAAGAATTAAAGGCACAAAAGACATCCTGCCGGACGAAGTTGGTCAGTGGCAGTATATTGAAAAATTTATTAGTGAACGACTTGAACGCAATAATTATCGGGAAATCAGAACCCCGATATTTGAAATGACCGAACTTTTTGCCCGGGGAGTTGGCGCCGATACGGATGTGGTTTCCAAAGAGATGTACACCTTTACAGATAAAAGCCATAACAGCCTGACCCTGCGTCCGGAGCTGACTGCGCCCGTGGTAAGGGCTTTTATTCAAAATAATCTCAGTCAGATTAACCCGGTCACGAAAGTATATTATATCGGTTCTCTATTTCGGCAGGAACGACCTCAGAAAGGACGGCTGCGGCAATTCAATCAATTCGGCTTTGAAATTATCGGCTCCGAACACCCTGAAGCCGACGCTGAGGTGATTCAAACCGTGTATGATATTTATGCTCAGTTGGGGATAAATGACCTCGTAGTTCGAATTAACAGTATCGGCAGCCGGGATAGCCGGGAACAATACCTGGAAGTTTTGAGATTCGCTTTAAAACCATACATCAGGGATTTTTGTCCAACCTGTCAGGAACGAATGGACAAGAATATTCTTCGACTTTTCGATTGCAAGGTGGAAAATTGTCATAAAATTCTCGATAAACATGCTCCGTCCATAATCGATCATCTCGATATTGAGGATGCACAGCACTTTGAGGAAGTCATATCCCTGCTGGACGCCGCTTATGTTCCCTATAAAATTGACAATAAATTAGTTCGCGGTCTGGATTACTATACCCGCACCACTTTTGAAATTACCAGTTCCCTGCTGGGCGCCCAGGATGCCATCTGCGGCGGCGGTCGTTATGATTACCTCGTGGAAGATTTGGGCGGTACGCCGACTCCTGCGGTTGGAGTTGCTTCCGGTATGGAACGCCTTCTGTTGATCCTGAACGAATTGCAGGCATTTCCCCCCCAAGAAACGAATCTGATCTATATGGTGGTAATCGGAAACATTGCCCGCCAGGTCGCTTTCAATATCACGACGACTCTCCGGTCTCGCGGGTTTACCGTCGAGGTGGATTTTCTGCGCCGGTCTCTGAAAGCCCAAATGCGCGACGCCGGTCGAAAAGGAGCAAAATGGGTGATTATTATAGGGGAGAACGAAATCAATAATAACAAAATCCTGTTGAAAAATATGTCTACCGGTGAACAGAGCGAAATCCTGCTGTCCTCAGCCGTTGATCAGATTGAAGCGGTTATAGAAGGATGAAATTTCCGTTACAAAGCCGGGGCTTTGTAACGAGTAAGAATGTCCAATATTCAGCCCCAGTGTAATAAAAGGGAAAGAAGATTTCACGGGGCAGGCACGGAATTTCCAAATATGAATAAAATAAAAAAAGTTTGACTTACAGGAACGGTTTATGACGCTCATTCCCAAGCCCCAGCTT
>DPVY01000056.1 GCA_003527965.1 Fidelibacterota bacterium | reverse complement strand
TCCGAACCACATCCCCAATCTGGCACTGATTCTGGGAATCGTGGGCATAACACTTGGAAGTTCTATTGATATACTTTCCGTATACCGGATGCTTCACTGTTCTTTTTATGGATACAACAATTGTTTTTTCCATTTTATTGCTGATAACCGTTCCGACAAGAGTTTTTCTATTCTTTTGTGGTTCCATTTTACTTATTCCTGTATTTTAATACTCTTGGTGTTTGGCATGTCCTTACTAATCTCATATTCCCGCAGAACAGTTTTAATCTGAGCAATTTCACGGCGAACGTGTCTGATTTTCAATGGGTTTTCCAACTGCTGCAATGCCTTTTGGAAATTAAGGTTCTCCAGGGCAGTTATATTATCCTGAAGCTTCGCTTCCAGCTCTACGACTGATAATTCTCTCAATTGACTCTTTTTCACACTATGCTCCTACTTCTCGTCTTCCTACAACCTTGGTCTTAATAGGCAGCTTGTGGACAGCGACCGAGAAAGCTTCCATAGCCTCTGCTTCGTTGGCCACCTCAACTTCAAACATTATTCTGCCTGGTTTAACAACAGCCACCCAGTACTCCGGAGCCCCTTTTCCTTTACCCATACGGGTTTCGGCCGGCTTTTTTGTAATAGGCTTATCGGGAAATATTCTGATCCACATTTTACCGTGTTTTCTAACCTTTCTTGAAATTGCAACACGAGCGGCTTCAATCTGGCGACTGGATATCCAGCCCGGCTCAAGAGCTTTGAGACCAAAATGACCGAAGCTAACCGAACTGCCTCTGGTGGCGATTCCCTTCATTCTGCCTTTGTGTTGCTTACGATGTTTTATTTTACGAGGTGCCAGCATGTCATTAATCCTTTATTGCATTTTCTTATAAGATTCACCGTTACAGATCCACACCTTTATACCAATACAGCCATAGGTTGTATGGGCCGTTATTGAGGCATAATCAATATCGGCTCTCAAGGTATGCAGCGGCACGCGGCCTTCACGATAGGTCTCTTTACGGGACATTTCGGCCCCGCCCAATCGTCCACTCACCTGGATACGGATACCCTCCGCACCCATCCGCATAGTCGCCTGTATGGCTTTTTTCACTGCTCGCCGAAATGATACTTTTTTAACAATTTGAGCAGCAATGTTATTGCCAACCAAAGTTGCATTTAATTCGGGTCGTTTAATTTCATTAACATTAACCTGGACGTCAGAGTTTGTTACTTTTTGTAATTCGAGGCGTAAAAGATCGACTTCTTCGCCTTTCCTGCCAATTACGATACCCGGACGAGAGGTATTGACGGTAACGGTAATCTTCTTCGATGTCCGGTTAATATCCACACCACTGACTCCGGCGTTTGGTAATCGTTTTAATATATACCGACGAAGTTTTAAATCTTCAGTTAACTTTTTTGTGTAATTGCGTTCGTCAAACCAGTTACTGCTCCAGGTTTTATTAAAACCGAGTCTAAATCCAATCGGATGCGTTTTTTGGCCCAAGAAACCTCCAGTTATTTTTTCTTCGTTTTCTTGTTTTCTTTTTCGGCGACTACGACTGTAAGATGCGAAGATCGCTTACGAATGATGGCGGCACGTCCCATCGAACCTGCTCTCCAGCGTCGCGCTATACCGGCATCATCTGCGTAAATCTCCTTTACAAACAGATCTTCGGGCTCTATATGTGAGCCGGCTTCCATATTCATCAGGTTTGCTACAGCCGAACGAATTGTTTTTTCCACCGTTTCTGATGCCTTTTTAGTGCTGAAATGTAAGGCGTTTAAGGCTTTTTCAAGATCCATTCCGCGAACCATATCAGCGACCAGGCGTACTTTTCGAGCCGATTGTCTTACGTGTCTACTTATTGCTTTTGCTTCCATAAGTCCTATTTCTTACCTTCTTTTATCTGATCCGGCATGTCCACGAAACATACGTGTGTGAGAAAACTCACCCAATTTATGTCCAACCATGTTTTCTGTTACAAATACCGGAATGAATTTATTTCCATTATGAACAGCAAAGGTATAACCAACAAATTCAGGAGGAATTGTTGACCGTCTCGCCCATGTCTTCATTACCTTTTTCTTGCCTGATTGACTCATCTCTTCAATCTTTGCCAAAAGCTTTGAATCAACGTAAGGTCCTTTCTTCAGCGAACGACTCATTCTATTCTCTCCCTAATTATTTGGCGCGTCTTTTTATAATAAACTTATCACTGAGATTGCGTTTTTTACGGGTGCGGTACCCTTTAGTGGGCTGGCCCCACGGAGTCGTCGGATGACGACCACCGGAGCTTTTACCTTCACCACCACCCATGGGGTGATCAATCGGATTCATAGCGACACCGCGAACTTTCGGACGTCGTCCCAGCCAGCGATTACGACCGGCTTTACCCAAACTTATATTCTCATGGTCTTTATTACCAACTTCTCCGATGGTAGCAAAACATTCCTGCAGGACCAGTCTGATTTCACCCGATGGCATACGCAGGGTAACGTATTTACCCTCTTTCGCCATAATCTGAGCCGCGGTACCGGCGCCGCGGGCGATCTGTCCGCCTTTTTTGGGTTTGAGTTCAATATTATGAACATATGTACCCGCCGGAATATTCTTGAGAGGCAATGCATTGCCAACTTTAATCGGAGCATCTTGTCCCGACACAATCACACTGCCCACCTGCAGACCATTTGGGGCTACGATATAACGCTTCTCACCGTCTTTATAACTCAGCAACGCAATGCGTGATGATCTGTTGGGATCATATTCAATGGTTTTTACCATCGCTTCAATGCCATGTTTATCCCTCTTAAAATCAATCAAACGATAGGCCCGCTTATGTCCGCCGCCCCGTCTACGGGAAGTAACCCGCCCGTTATTATTACGTCCACTTGAACGTTTAATTGAAATTAAAAGGCTCTTTTCCGGTGTAGTCGAGGTGATGTCTTCGAAAGTATCAACCGACTTAAATCGTTGTCCCGGTGTTGTTGGTTTAATTTTCTTTATACCCATAATACTATACCGCGGTTTCTCCTTGATAGAAATCTATTTTCTCACCCTTTTGAAGTGTCACAATCGCTTTTTTCCAGCTCGAACGCTTGCCACTCGTGCGAATTACTCTGCCGCCACTGCGAACAGTCATGTTTTTGACCTTGCCGGCTACATTCATGGTAGCAACCTTTTCGACTTTTACTCCAAACCTTTTTTCAACTGCATCCTTGATCTCGATCTTATTCGCTTTCGGATGAACTTTAAAGCCATACTTCCGTTCAGTTTCCTGAAGAGCATTTATTTTTTCAGTTAAGATCGGCTTAATAATGATGGTACCTTTAATTGACATCGCTCAATCCCTGTTAATTTGCCAGAAGACGGTTATTTAATTTTTCTAATCCTTCTTTATCAACCAGGAGGACTTCACAATCCAGCATATCATAGGTTGATGCTCTTTCCGCCTCTACCAGTAAAATGTTATAAAAATTACGGGTGGCCAAGTACAGATTTTCAGTAACCCCCGAAGCAAGCAGGGTGACTCGTTTATCTTCAATGTTAAATGCTTTTAGAAATTGACGAACCGTCTTTGCTTTGGCTTCTTCAAGATTAAAATCTTCCAATACTGTAATTGCACCATCTCTGTATTTATATGCCAGCGCGCTTTTCCGGGCCAGGGTTTTTACCTTTTTATTAATCTTCATAGAATAATATTTAGGCTTTGGCCCAAACGCACGACCACCGCCAACCCAAATCGGACTTCTTCTCGAACCGGCACGGGCGCCGCCGCGACCTTTCTGCTTCCAGGGTTTCCGACCACCACCACGAACCTCCGCCCGGGTCTTGGTCGAATGAGTCCCCTGACGGGAATTGGCCATCTCGGCTTTCACTGCAAGGTAAATTGCATGATCGTGTGGTTCAATATCAAAAGATGGCGTGTCTATGGTCAATTTCTGTCCGGATTCCAAGCCGTCTCTTTTATAAACAGTAAATTCTATACTCACCGCTCTTGCCTCCGAATTGTTACGATACCATTTTTACCACCCGGTACGGCACCCTTAATGTAAAGTAAATTGTTTTCAGGGTCGATTTTAACAATAGTCAGCCCCAAGATGGTTTTATTATCATTACCCATCCTGCCGGGCATTCTCATGCCCTTGATTACACGAGAGGGATAAGCCGATGCACCAATTGAACCCGGGGCTCGAAAACGATCACTCTGACCGTGGGTTTTGGGACCGCCGCGAAAATTGTAGCGTTTAACAACTCCCTGAAAACCTTTCCCCTTACTAACACCGGATACTTTTACTTTATCACCGACTTTAAACATATCGGCGGTAATCAACTCACCAATTTTTGAATGATCAGGCTCAAAATCTCTGATCTCCGATAAATGGCGGTAAGGTTCTGTCTTAGCGACTTTAAAATGACCAAACTCAGGTTTTTTCGTGTGTTTTTCCGATTTTTTTTCAAAACCCAACTGAACAGCTGAATATCCGTCTTTATCAGGGGTTTTTACCTGCACAACCGGGCAGGGGCCCGCTTCAACAATAGTAACAGGAAACAGATCGCCGTTTTTCTCAAAAACCTGGCTCATTCCTATCTTTTTACCAATAATTCCTAACATAGGTCTACTTTCGTTATACCTTTATCTCAATATCTACGCCGGCCGGGAGATCTAATTTCATAAGTGCATCTACAGTCTTGGATGTTGAATTTACAATATCCACGAGACGTTTATGAATCTTCGTCTGAAACTGTTCTCTTGATTTTTTATTAACATGGGGGGATCTCAGTACCGTATATATTGTCCTCTGGGTCGGTAATGGTATCGGACCACAGACAACTGCACCGGTTGATTTTGCCGTTACCACAATCTTCTGGGTACTTTTATCCAAAAGATTGTGATCATAAGCTTTGAGACTAATTCTAATTCTTTGTGCGGACACAGACAACTCCTTACTCCAAGATTTCTGTTACGACGCCGGCTCCAACCGTGCGACCACCTTCACGAATCGCAAAGCGCAATTCTTTCTCAATCGCCATCGGCGTGATCAACTCAATCGTCATCGTGATGTTATCTCCTGGCATTACCATGTCAACGCCTTCCGGCAACTCAATTACTCCCGTCACATCGGTTGTCCGAAAATAAAACTGCGGACGGTAGCCCTTGAAAAAAGGGGTGTGACGACCACCCTCATCCTTCTTCAATACATAGACTTCGCCTTTGAACTTCGTATGCGGTGTGATACTGCCCGGCTTGGCAACGACCATTCCACGCTGTAACCACTCTTTATCTATACCTCGTAATAACAAACCAACATTGTCTCCTGCTTCACCGCGATCCAACATCTTACGAAACATCTCGACTCCGGTAACTACGGTCTTCTTATGTCCACCCATACCGATAATCTCAACCTCTTCACCGACCTTGATCACTCCGCGATCTATCTTACCGGTGCCTACCGTACCACGTCCCGTAATCGAAAAAACATCCTCTACCGGCATCAGAAACGGCTTGTCCATATCGCGCTCCGGAGTCGGTATATAGGAATCAATCGCCTCTATTAACTCGATGATACATTTGGTCTTCTCGAGATCATCCGGATTGTTTAAGGCCTCTAAGGCGCTGCCCCGAATAATCGGTATCTCATCACCAGGATAGTTATATTTGTTCAAAAGGTCCCGTAATTCCATCTCAACCAACTCTAACAACTCCGGATCATCTACCATATCGGTCTTGTTCATAAATACTACCATCGTCGGTACATTTACCTGACGAGCCAATAAAACATGCTCACGGGTCTGCGGCATCGGACCGTCAAATGCCGATACTACCAATATCGCACCGTCCATCTGCGCCGCACCGGTTATCATGTTCTTAATGTAATCTGCGTGTCCGGGACAGTCAACGTGGGCATAGTGACGTAATTCCGACTCATATTCAACGTGCGCTGTATTAATCGTAATCCCACGCTCTCGCTCTTCCGGCGCATTATCAATACTGTCAAACGAACGCGCCGTCGCCAGACCCTTCTTGTTTAATATCAGCGTCATAGCCGCCGTCAACGTTGTCTTCCCATGATCTACGTGACCTATCGTCCCTACATTCACATGAGGCTTTGTGCGCTTATAATGTTCCTTCGCCATGAGCTCTCCTTAGTTTTGTAAATATTCAGGTATGAAACCTCTGGTTTTTTCAACGATTTCCATCTGTGTTTTTTTATCACAGTATTCATAGCTGGAAAATCTCATTGTAAAAACGGCTCTGCCCTGACTTAAAGATCTTAAATCCGTTGCATATCCAAATGATTCCCGTAATGGAACCATTGCGTCAATAATATTTATATCGTTTCGTTTATCCATCTTTCGAATGGCCGCACGCCGCGCGTTGAGATCATTGATAATATCCCCGAGATAGGCGTCCGGTACAGAAATTTCTAAAGCCATAATCGGCTCAAGAATGGCTGGCTCGGCTTTGCGTAAAGCATCTTCCAAAGCCATTGAAGCAGCAATCTCAAAAGCCAGCGCCGTGCTATCGTTTTCGCGATATTCGCCATCATTTATAACAATTTTCATTTTAAGGAGTGGGAATCCTGCAACAACACCGCTTTTAACGCTGTTTTGCACGCCTCTTTCAATTGCAGTAAAAAACTCCCGGGGCATGGACGTGTCTGAAATTTCATTTATAATTATAACACCATGATCCGCAGTTTGATCCGGAGTAACACTCAAATTAACAACCGCAAACTGATATTTCCCGCCGACCTGACGATCAAACCGTCCTTCTCCGGTAGATCCTTTACTAATTGTTTCGCGATAGGAAACCTGTGGTTTGCCAACATGAGCTTTGATTTTGAATTCTCTGAGCAGACGATCAATTAATATTTCCAAATGAAGTTCACCCATTCCGGAGATAACTATCTGACCGGTTTCCTCATCCTGTGATATTTTGAAAGTCGGATCTTCAAAAGCAAGTTTCTCGAGTGAACTGCTAAGATTATCGGAATCCGCTTTGCTTTTCGGTTCGATCGTAATTGATATTACCGGTTCAGGAAAGTCCATTGATTCCAGTATAATCGGGTTTTTTGAATCACAAAGTGTGTGACCGGTAAAGCTGTGTTTTAAACCCACAACGGCGCCAATTTCACCGGCTATCAGTTTATCGCAGTCTTCACGTTTATTAGCATGCATCAATAATAACCGGGCAACCCGTTCTTTTTTATCGACGCTTGGATTATATATCATACTACCTTTTGTCATCGCACCTGAATAGACCCTTACAAAACTTAACCGTCCAACATGAGGATCAGTCATAATCTTGAAAATAAGAGCCGCTAATGGTTCGTCGGCAGATGCATTACGTTGAATAGGATTTCCTTTTAAATTCACACCCTGTACCGGCGGAATATCGAATGGTGACGGCAGAAAATCCACAACTCCATCAAGTAATTGCTGAATCCCTTTATTTTTAAAAGCGGAGCCACACAATACCGGAACAATTTTGTTCTGCAGTGTCCCGATCCTGATTGCTTTAATGATTTCAGCAGCTTCGATGACATCGTTATTTAAATATTTGGCAAATAAAACGTCATCATAATTAGCAACTTCTTCCAGCAGGCTCTTACGGTATTTTTCGGCAATCTCTTTCAAATCGGCTGGAACTTCGCCGTAGTAATATTTTGCACCCAGGGCACTTGAATCAAATATAACACTTTGGAAACGGATTAAATCAATAATCCCCGTAAACATTTCGCCGGAACCAATTGGTAAACTTACCGGAACCGGTTTCGCTTTTAGACGATCCTCAACCATTTTCAGCACATTATAAAAATCTGCGCCGGCCCGATCCATTTTATTGACAAACGCAATCCGGGGAATACCATACTTATCAGCCTGATGCCAAACGGTTTCACTTTGAGGCTCAACACCACCGACACCACAGAAAATGGCTATTGCTCCATCAAGCACACGCAGCGATCGTTCAACTTCCGCCGTAAAATCCACATGTCCCGGCGTATCGATAATATTAATTCGATTTTTATTCCAATAGCAGGTTGTCGCGGCGGATGTAATCGTGATCCCGCGTTCCTTTTCCTGTTGCATCCAGTCCATGGTCGCGGAACCTTCGTGCACTTCACCCATTTTATGAACACGTCCCGTGTAAAAAAGTATACGTTCGGTTGTAGTGGTCTTACCGGCGTCTATATGAGCCATAATCCCAACATTTCGAACATTATTTAACACTACTTTCGACACGATTTTTCCTACCTATTATCTAAAATGCGCAAATGCTTTATTGGCTTCCGCCATTCTATGAGTATCATCTCTTTTTTTAATAGAAGCGCCTTCACCGTCGGCTGCCGCCATAAATTCAGCTGCTAATTTTTCTGACATGGATTTCCCGGCACGCGATTTGGAAAAACCAATAATCCAACGAGACGCCAGTGTAAATTTCCGCCGGGGTTTAACCTCGATCGGCACCTGATAGGTCGCCCCACCGATTCTGCGGGACTTTACCTCCATGATCGGAGAGACATTATTCATTGCTTTCCGAAAGACATCCACTCCATTGACTTTTCTGGTGGTTTCAATGATATTGATTGCATCGTAAAAAATCTTTTCAGCAACAGACCGTTTGCCTTGCTTCAGCAGATAGCTGATAAACCGGGCAACGTCTATTTGTCCGTATTTTGAATCTGGTATCACTTCACGAGTAATAACTTTTCTTCTTCGTGACATAAAGTTATCTCCCTATTATGACGGCCGTTTGGTGCCGTATCTGGATCGACTGTTTTTTCTATCATTTACACCGCTGGTATCAAGAGTACCACGAACAACATGGTAACGAACACCGGGAAGATCCTTGACACGACCGCCCTCAACGAGTACGATTGAATGCTCCTGGAGATTGTGACCTTCTCCGGGAATATAGGCGTTAACTTCCTTACCATTTGTCAAACGAACACGCGCAACTTTCCGGAGCGCTGAATTTGGTTTTTTGGGTGTCGTAGTGTAGACACGAGTACAGACTCCGCGTTTCTGAGGACAGCCACGCAGCGCCGGTGCTTTCTCTTTTTTACTTACAGTCTTTCTTCCATTACGGACTAACTGATTGATCGTTGGCATATTTTCTCCATTATAAAAGCCCACAAAAATACAATAACTTTATTTTTTAAGCAATACATTTTATTGATTTTCTATCTATTTTTGTAATGCTGCCAGTTCATCCTCTTGAGTTTTCTCTTTTTCTCTGATAATTTTCCACTCTTTCTTCTCTTCTTCCGGTTCAACTACCACAATATCAGAGTATTTTCTCAAACCCGTACCGGCCGGAATCAAACGTCCCATAATAACGTTCTCTTTCAAACCACGCAGATAATCTACTTTCCCGGCCACGGAAGCGTCGGTCAATACACGGGTTGTTTCCTGGAAAGACGCTGCCGATATGAAGGATTCGGTATTCAATGAAGCCCGGGTAATGCCCAAAAGCATTTCCGTAAACTGTGCCGGTCTTGCCGGTCGGGCTTTAGCGGGGTTCTTACCTTCTTCTTTTAAGAGACGGTTGAACTTGGCAAATTCTTTCTTGGAAATTACATCATCGATATCCCAATCTGAATCACCTACGTTAGTAATCACAACGTAATTCCGCATCCGTTCATTTTCTTTGATAAGTTCGCTCCGGTTTACCCGATCATTTTCAAGCAATTCAGTGTCACCGGAATCTTCAATTCGAACCTTCTGCATCATTTGGCGTACAATAACTTCAATATGCTTATCGTTAATACGAACACCCTGGAGACGGTAGACTTCCTGAATTTCATTTACCAGATATTCCTGAACTTTACGCGGATCCTGAACGGCTAAAATGTCTTGTGGCGCCACCGGTCCTTCGCACAAACGATCGCCGGCTTTGACCTCATCGCCCTGGTTCACCAAAACGTAGCGACCATAGGGCATCTTGTATTTTTTAGTCGTTCCATCGGGGCTGGTTACCAATACTTCACGAATACCCTTTTCTGTTTTTCCAAAAGATATAACACCATCAATTTCAGTAATTATTGCCGGATCACTTGGACGACGGGCTTCAAACAGCTCGGCAACACGGGGCAAACCACCGGTAATATCACTGGTTTTTGCCATCTCTTTCGGTTTCTTTGCCAAAACTTCACCGGCGACAACATCGGCACCATCTTTTACAACTAACATTGCCTGAACAGGTAAAATAAATCCGGTGTGAACAACTTCCTGCCCATCTTCAATACTGATAATATCAATGCGCGGCTGAATCGTTCGATCTTTGGATTCAATGACGGTTGTGGATTTATGCCCCGATTCATCGGCTTTGATACTGTAGGTGACATTTTCGATCAGATCAACAAAGCGAACTTTACCATCATGAAGCGCTAAAATCTGATCCATATAAATATCCCAGCGGAACAGAGTCCGCCCAACATTTACAACATCACCTTCTTTGACCAGTATATGAGCACCATAAGGAATATTATATGTAGAAGTTACGCGATTATTTTCATCAACCAGGCTTAGCATGGCGTTTCGAGACATAGCAACCGAATAAATATCTTTTTTATAATCCAGAAATTTATAGTTTTCTGAAAATATAACCCGACCTTTACTCTTGGCAACAGTTTCGGACTCTTCAACAATACGCGCTGCGGTACCACCAAAGTGGAATGTCCGCAAAGTTAACTGGGTACCCGGCTCACCGATGGATTGCGCCGCCATAATACCGGTCGACTCACCAATGTTAACTATTTTCCCGGTAGCCAGATTACGTCCGTAACATTTGGCACAAACACCGCGTAGAGACTCACAGGTCAGCACAGATCGAATCCGGACTTTTTCAATGCCGGAACGCTGAATATTTAACGCTATTCTTTCGGTAATTTCCTGCCCGGCTTCTGCCAAAATATCATTCTCATCGTCAGGATTATAAATATCTTCCTGAGATACACGACCGACGATACGATCCGCCAGATTTTCAATAATTTTTTCTTCTTTCTTTAATACCGTAATCTCAATCCCATTAATTGTACCACAATCTTCCTCAGAAATAACTACATCCTGGGCAACATCAACAAGGCGACGGGTCAGATACCCTGCATCGGCAGTTTTCAAAGCCGTATCCGCCAACCCTTTACGGGCACCGTGAGTCGAAATAAAATATTCCAACACCGTTAAGCCCTCTTTAAAGTTTGACGTAATCGGCGTCTCAATAATTTCACCAACCTGACCGGTCATCGATTTCTGCGGCTTAGCCATCAAACCTCGCATACCGGCTAACTGCTTAATCTGCTCACTGCTGCCACGGGCGCCGGAGTCTGCCATCATATATACGGGATTAAATCCCTGACGGTTGACCGCCATATTTTCAATCATCACTTCTGATAATTTGTTAGTCGTATGGGTCCAGTTATCAATTACTTTATTATATCGCTCACCCTCTGTCAGAATACCTTTCTGAAACTTCTTCTGAATAACCTCTACCCTTGCAAACGATTCTTTGAGAATCTCTTCTTTATCATCAGGTATGAGTATATCGGAAATCGAAATCGATACACCTGACTGGGTCGCATATTTAAATCCCAAATCTTTCAGATTATCAAGAAACTTAACGGTTTCATAATTCCCCACCTCATGAAAAACCATCCCAACAATTCTTTCAATCGTCTTTTTACTGATCATTTCATTGATGTATCCGATACCCTCAGGAAGAATACGGTTAAACATCGCCCGTCCCGGAGTGGTATCATATAATTTCCCATCCACCCTGATTTTTACTTTAGCGTGGATGTCTACCTGACCGTTTTCGTAAGCGGTGATAGCTTCATCAATTGAAGAGAATATGAAGCCCTCTCCCTTGACGCCATCTTTTTGACGGGTAATATAGTATACTCCCAAGACCATATCCTGTGATGGAATGGCAATCGGATATCCGTTAGCAGGATGAAGAATGTTATGACCCGACAACGCCAAAACCCGGCATTCCATTAATGCCTCAAAGGACAACGGAACGTGGACAGCCATCTGGTCACCATCAAAATCCGCGTTAAACGCAGCGCAGACCAGAGGATGAACTTGAATCGCCTTGCCATTAATTAAAACCGGTTGGAAGGCCTGAATTCCCAGACGATGCAACGTCGGAGCACGGTTCAGTAATATTGGGTGATCTTTCACCACGTATTCCAAAACCTTGTATACTTCCGGGTCTTTTCGTTCTACCATCAGTTTGGCGGATTTTGGAGTTTTTGCCAAACAACGACGAATTAATTGATGAATAATGTGAGGTTTAAACAGCTCTATCGCCATTTCTTTCGGCAAACCACACTGATTTAATTTTAATTTGGGTCCTACAACAATTACGGAACGACCGCTGTAGTCAACCCGTTTTCCCAATAGATTCTGACGGAAACGCCCCTCTTTACCCTTCAGCATATCGCTCAGGCTCTTTAACGGTCGGCGGGTTCCGCTGCGGACCTCGGTTCTGCGGCGGCTGTTGTCAAACAGTGAATCAACGGCTTCCTGAAGCATACGTTTTTCATTGCGCAGAATAACATCAGGCGCCTTAATCTCGATCAGCTGCTTTAAGCGGTTATTGCGAATTATTACCCGCCGGTATAGATCATTCAGATCACTTGCGGCGAAACGGCCGCCCTCGAGAGGCACCAGAGGTCTTAAATCCGGTGGAATAACCGGTAGGATGGTAACAATCATCCATTCCGGTTTATTGACCGGCTTCCCTTCACTCGGCAGGAAAGCCCGGACAACTTTTAATCGCTTCAGAATTTCGGTTTTCTGAGTAACAGACTTTTTGATCTTGAGATCTTTTTTCAAATCACTGACCAGAATCTCGACATCAACTTTCTGTAGTAATTCGCGAATGGCTTCGCCACCGGTTTTAGCTATAAAATAACTCCGGGCTTCCTCCTCATCAAACAGTTCCGTCTTGGGCCCGAATTTAATCATATTCTCAAAATATTCTTCTTCGGTTATGACAGATTTGTAAGGCAAGTCGGATCCGCCCTGACTTAAGACAACATATTTCTCATAATAAACGATTTCTTCGAGATTCTTTGTACGAATATTTAACAAATAAAACAGTTTGCTCGGAATAGAACGTAAGAACCAGATATGAACTACCGGGACAGCCAGGGTAATATGACCCATTCGTTCCCGGCGTACTTTTTTGCGGGCAACTTCCACACCGCAGCGATCACAAATAATCCCCTTGTACCGAATTCGCTTGTATTTACCACAATGACATTCCCAGTCCTTTACCGGACCAAATATCTTCTCACAAAACAGGCCGTCTTTTTCAGGTTTATAGGAACGATAATTTATTGTCTCCGGCTTCAATACCTCACCGTGAGAACGGGTTAATATCGTCTCCGGAGAAGATAAATGAATGGTAATACTACTAAACTCTCGTCTTTGACTAAAGGGTTTTGTATAATTCATTTGTATAATAATACCTCCAATCCCTTTATTCGGGACTAAATTATATCTATTTCAATACATAGACCCTGCATCTCTTTTAACAATACGTTAAAGGATTCCGGTACTCCGAAATCGGAGAAGTTTTCTCCTTTAACAATCGCATTGTAAACTCTTGAACGGCCATCAACATCATCTGATTTGACCGTAAGAATTTCCTGCAAAGTATAAGCCGCGCCATAGGCTTCAAGAGCCCACACTTCCATTTCACCAAATCGCTGACCACCAAACTGGGCTTTTCCACCAAGTGGCTGCTGAGTAACCAACGAGTAAGGACCTGTCGACCGGGCGTGCATTTTATCTTCAATAAGATGGGCCAACTTCATCATATAAATGTAACCAACGGTTACCGGCTCATCAAAAGGTTCGCCGGTCTCGCCATCGAAAAGAACTGTCTTACCGGTCGCGGGCAGACCTGCTTTTTCCATTTCCGCGCCTACATCTTCCTTGCTGGCGCCGTTGAACACCGGTGTTTCATAATAGACATCCAGTTCCTTGCCGGCCCACCCTAACATGGTTTCATATAGCTGACCGAGGTTCATACGAGATGGCACCCCAAGAGGATTCAAAACGATATCAACCGGGGTTCCGTCTTCAAGGAAAGGCATATCTTCCTGGGGTACGATAATAGAAACGACACCCTTATTTCCATGACGACCAGCCATTTTATCGCCAATCTGAACTTTACGTTTATTGGCAATATATACTTTTGCTAATTGCAGTACGCCGGGCTGGAGATCGTCGCCGACCCTGATTTTATAGATTTCCCGTTCCAACTCATCATCAAGTTTCTGTGAAAGAGAGTTATAATCTCTATAAACACCGTATATCTTCTTGTTAACCGAATCGTCTTTGGTCCAGGCTTCATCAAAACTGAGATTGTCAAAATCTATTGTTTCAAGCACTTTATCGGTAAGAACCATTCCGGTCCGAACAACAGTTTTAGCGCCGAGAATATTCTTAATGGAAGCAGACGTTTGTCCCTTTAGTAGTTTCTTTAAAATATAATCACGGCGCTCCCTGAGGGTCTGATGACGTTGAATATTCTGAGAAGTTGCTATTTCGATCAAACGTTTTTCTTCTGTGCGGCCGGTCTTGCCTTTCCGCTGGAACAATTTTGTATCGACAGCAACGCCTCGGATGCCGGAATCTGCTCTCTTAGAAGCATCTTTTACGTCGCTGGCTTTTTCACCAAAAATCGCACGAAGTAATTTCTCTTCCGGTGTCGGATCAGTTTCTCCTCTGGGAGTCACTTTACCAATCAGAATATCGTTAGGCTCTACTTCCGCACCAATCCGGATAATACCGTTTGTATTCAGGTTCTTAGTCGTATCTTCACTGACGTTTGGAATTTCACGGGTTAGCTCTTCATTCCCCCGTTTAGTATCCCGAACTTCTATCTCAAACTCTTTAATGTGCACAGAAGTAAAAACATCATCACGGACCAACCTGTCACTCAAGATAATTGCATCTTCATAATTATATCCGCGCCAGGGCATAAAAGCTACAAGTACATTGCGCCCCAGTGCCAATTCGCCTTTATCGGTGGCAGCGCCATCGGCAATGACATCACCTTTTTTAACTTTGTCGCCTTTACGAACTAGTGGTCTTTGATTAATCGATGTATCCTGGTTTGTCCTTAAATATTTTGCAAATTCTATCTTAACCATTTCCTGGCTGTCATCTAACAGGTATTCATTTTTAGCAGTGGACTTAATAATAATATAGTCGGCACAAACGTCAGTAACAACACCATTAATCGGCGCAGTAACAGCTGCCTTGGAATCTCTCGCAACAACACCTTCAAATCCGGTTCCTACTATAGGCCGCTCGGGTTTTAATAACGGCACTGACTGCCGCTGCATATTAGATCCCATTAAAGCACGGTTGGCGTCATCATGTTCCAGGAAAGGAATTAACGCAGCTGACACGGAAACGATCTGGTTTGGAGAAACATCCATATATTTCAGATCTTTGGGAATAACCATGGGAAATTCACCGCGGATACGGGCCCTGACGCGTTGACGTATAAACTGATTTTTCTCGTTTAACGGCGCATTTGCCTGGGCGATAAGCGCCCGGTCTTCATCATCTGCCGACAGATATTCTACCTTATTTGTAACCGTGGGAATATCATTAACCATTTCAACAACACGGTAGGGCGTCTCAATG
>DPVY01000239.1 GCA_003527965.1 Fidelibacterota bacterium | reverse complement strand
GAAAGCAGCGATAGATATCCCGGGCTTGTTTTGATTGCCAGTGGCTCTGAGCTTCATCTTGCAGCGAATGCTGGCAAAATATTATCCGACGAAGGGTACGGAATTCGAGTAGTTTCAGCGCCGTCTGTTGAGATTTTTAAACAGCAGTCAACAGAATATCAGAATTCAATTCTACCGCGAAAAAACGCCAAAGTGGTCGTTATTGAAGCTGCCAGTTTAATGGGCTGGGGGGATATTATCAGGAATCCGCTGTTGAAAATTGGAATTGAAGAATTCGGAAAATCGGCGCCTAATAATATTTTGGCGGAGAAATATGGCTTTACCGTTGAGCAAATTATTGTAAAGATCAAAAGTTGGCTCGATCAGTTGGATTCGTAGCAGGCGGAACTCCGAAAAAGATCAAAAAAAACCTTCGCTTATTGCAAGCGAAGGTTTTTTTACTAAGAAAAGGGGGGAATATTCTTACTTGGGTCCAAACCTGTGTACGCGTTTGGCAGCTTTAGCACGACGCATGCGCCTTTCGGCACTTGGCTTTATGTAATAAGAATTCTTTTTAAAATCTTTCAAAATGCCGGCTTTTTCAAATTTTTTCTTAAATCGTCGGAGTGCTTTTTCAAGATGTTCGTTATCGTGGACGACTATTTGTACCATTGAACTGTTTCACCTCCCCTCGCTTATTGTCCCAGATAGGATCGTAATTTTTTGCTTCTTGATTTATGACTCAGGCGGCGAATCGCATTTTCCTTGATCTGTCGGATTCGTTCGCGAGTCAGGTTAAATTCTTCACCGATTTCATTTAGTGTTAACGCATATTCCCGGTCAATTCCAAAATACATTTTGATGACGTCGCGTTCGCGCGGTTTAAGGGTACCCAGGGCGTCGCGGATCTCTTGACGAAGTGAATCTAACATCAGAGAACTATCCGGTGTGGGTTGGGCGTCATCTTGAATTACATCGATGAGAGAATTTTTCTCGCCATCGCGAAAGGGTGCATTTAGAGATTGATGTTTTCTGGAAATACGGATTGCATCAGAAACTTCACCGGTTTTCAGATCAAGACCCCGGGCAATCTCAGCCTGACTGGGCGTTCGTTCGTATTGCTGTTCCAGAGTTTCAGCTTCTTTAGTGATCTTTGTAATTGTTCCTACCCGATTAAGCGGTAGCCGAACGATACGGGAATGTTCAGCCAGGGCTTGAAGAATTGACTGGCGAATCCACCAGACGGCGTAGGAAATAAATTTAAAACCTCTGGTCTCATCAAAGCGTTTTGCGGCTTTTATCAGACCAAGATTTCCTTCGTTTATTAAATCAGTTAAGGGTAATCCCTGTCCCTGATAATCTTTGGCGACGCTTACGACGAAACGTAAATTGGCTTCGGTAAGTTTTGTCAACGCTACCATGTCACCCGCCCTCAGTCTTTGGGCAAGTTCAATCTCTTTGTCCGGGGAAAGTGGCTCAAACTTGCCAATTTCTTCCAGATACTTGCTTAGAGCGCGATTTGAATCAGATGATGATTTTTTGGTTTTAGTGGCCATACAACTCCTGCCCCAATCAATCGGTTAAAAAAATCTTGATAATATACATTAAATTACTAACATAGTCAATGTGTCTGGTGGGCTTTCATAAATAGAGATCAATAGTTTAGAATAGCTGTTTTAGGAAAAAGTTACAATAATTTATGTTTTTTATTTCACTGACAAATTAAAACTATTTTTCCTGAAACAACTTCCAGCCGAAGGGGAGTACATTCTTTCTTGACAATGTGCTCTAAACTTATTACAATCACCGGATTTTTTTAAGCAATTTATAGCGGAGAACCATGATCCAATTAGATAAAATCAGTATTCAATTCGGCGAAAAGGTACTTTTTGAAGATGTTTCCATTACCTTAACACCTGGCAACCGATATGGTGTAGCCGGAGCAAATGGTAGCGGTAAAACAACATTTCTTAAATTATTATCAGGAGAGCTTTTGCCTACAGCCGGTGAAATACGGAGACCTTTGGCATTGAAAACCGGTGTTTTAAAACAAAACCAGTATGAATATGAAAACAATTCCATTCTTGATGTTGTTTTGATGGGTAAACCCCAATTGTGGTTGCTGCTTCAAGAAAAACATAAACTTGATGAAAAATCATACCTGACGATGGAAGAGGGACAACACCTGGCGGAATTAGAGCATAAGTTTGGTGAATTAAACGGATATAATGTCGAGGGACGGGCGGCGATTATTTTGAGAGGTTTAGGTATTCGCCAGGAGCAGATCCGGAATCCTATGTCCACTTTGTCCGGCGGATATAAATTGAGAGTGTTATTGGGACAATGTTTGTTTGGCGAACCGGATATCTTAATCCTGGATGAGCCGAACAATCACCTTGATCTCTATTCCATTGCCTGGCTGGCAGAATACCTGAAAGAATTTAAAGGTATTGTCGTCGTCGTATCCCATGATCAATATTTTTTAAATCAAATTTCAACCCATATTCTCGATATTGATTATGAAACAATTAAACTCTACAAAGGCGATTATAACCGGTTTTTAGCCGATAAACAGTTGGAATCTGCCCGGAAAAAGACCGAAATCGAACGGCTTGAAAAAAAACAACAGGAGCTGCAGGCTTTTTATGAACGTTTCCGGGCGAAAGCGACGAAAGCCCGCCAGGCGGTCAGCCGTAAGAAACAGATTGACAGGATGGACGAAATTGTCATAATAAGGTCATCACGGAAGATGCCGAAATTTCAGTTTGTTCAGCAAAGAACATCAGGTCAGCAGGTCCTGGAAGTTAAAGGATTATCAAAAAGTTTTGGTGAACTTGAGGTATTGAAAAATATTAGTTTTAATGTTGAACGGGGAGACCGGGTGGCTGTCATCGGACCCAATGGCGTCGGAAAATCAACTTTAATCAAGATTCTCGCCGGTTTGCTTCCTCCAGATACAGGAAATCTGAATTGGGGATATGAGTGTCACGTGGGCTATTTTGCCCAGAATCATAAGGATCTGATTCCCGCCGGCACGGCCGTTTATGACTGGTTATATTCTTTTACACCCAATGAAAAAGTGACAACTATCCGGTCAATACTCGGACAGGTTTTGTTCAGTGGCGATGATTGTTTAAAAAATACCGATATCCTGAGCGGAGGTGAAGGAGCCCGACTGATTCTTGCCCGGTTAATGATTGAGCAACATAACATTTTACTGCTTGATGAACCGACAAATCACCTCGATCTCGAAGCCATTGAAGCCCTTGAAAAGGGGCTCGGACAATTCCCCGGCACTGTCATCTTTGTCAGTCATAACCGTCATTTTGTAAATAATATTTCAACAGCAATACTCGAATTGACTTTTGATGGATTTACCTTTTATCCCGGGAATTATGCTGATTACCTCGCCCGTGAACAGCAGGATTATTTAAACCGGGACATTCAGGTCAGAGTAAAACAATCGCAGACGGGTAAGAAAGCCAATGCCGGAAATGGTCAAAAGCAATTAATTAGTGAAAGGCGGAATATATCCAGGGAATTATCCCGCTTGCAAAAGAAAATTGACCGAAGTGAGTTATCGATTTCTGAAATAGAAAATAAAATTAAAGATATTGAAAATCAATTTTCCAATCCGGCAATTTTTAATGAAAACCGGCAAAATGAATTCCAGAAATTATACCGGGAACAACAGGAACTCCGGAATACACTTCAGCAAGGCTATGAATTATGGGAAAACGACCATTATCGGCTGGAGGAATTGCAGCAAAGGATCCGGGAAATCGATCGGCAGAGCTGAAATAATATCTCATATTAGAACAAAATGAAGACGGAGTCAGAAAAGGGGTAAAAGGAGAAACATAGACCCCAGTGAAGTGATGTTGGAAAATACGAATTAACCAAATTGTTTAGGTAATTGTGATTTGGGATTTTTTCCGATCTGGCCTATCCGACTGTGTTTGTCAGGCGGTTTTAAAGATCGGACATTACTTTTGAAATTCAGTATAAGTTGATTTTATGGGCGAACATTAATTATATTGCGACACAAAAGATCTGAATATCGACATCGGGGAGCAAACCAATCAGAACTTTCGTGCGAAAAAACCGGTTTTTATATGATAAAAAAACATGTTAAAATTACCTGAGATGATGCGTCGATTTATTTCTGGTAGTGTGTTAGCGCTTGTCGTTAGCGTCGTAGTTCAGGCCGGTCCGCCGCAAGCAGGCTTTTTTAAGAATATAGATGCCGGCGCAATGGGGGGCTTGTCGATGAGCCGGATGTGGGGTCTGGAAGCGAAAGAGAAACTTTGGAAACCGGGCGGCTGGATTGGCGCTTATATACTGTTTCCTGTTGCGGATAATCTGTACCTGCGCCCGGAAGTGAATTTCACGATGCGGGGCTATCGCTATAGTTATGCCAACGAATCCGATCTCCAAAATGATAGAAGCAGCGCCGGTCTCGATCTCAATTACCTGGATTTTCCGCTGCTGCTGCAATTTGCGGTTCCAATCGATGAGAAACTGATTCCGGAAATATTTCTGGGACCCGTCGTGAGCCGGAACATTTCGGCGGTTGCCCGGACCAGAGTCGGGGAAACCGTAACGAGTAATGAAGTCGATAATATTCGGAAAATCGATCTGGGCATTGTTGCCGGAGCGAGAATACCTTACCGGGGGCGATTCTACATCAACCTGCGGGGCGGTTTCGGGATACTGTCAATTATCGACGTGGAACACCCGCCGGAAAAGCATAATCTATGGCTGAGCGCGGGTGGTGAATATTGCTTTTAGCTACACTGTATGAAACGGATGTAAAAATGTGTTTTATTTAATTTGTTTTGTAAATTGATTAGTAGTGAGTTAACAGAGGGAACACATGAAAATAAGAAATCGATTGGACCTCACATTTATTGTATTGTTGGCTGTTCTATTTCTGGTTACAACTATTCCCCTCTACACAATTGCCAAAAATAGTCTTAAGAAGGGAATATCTTTACATTTAATATCCGTAGCGCAGTCAAGAGCGGATCATATTTACACACTTTTAGAGGAATTCAAAAGATTCGCACAGATATTAGCGACTGGAATTCCTTTTAAAAATATAGTTGCCCCCGCTAAAGACTATGATCAACGCCTTGCTCTTGATATGGTTGATAAAAGAATAAACAGTATAATAGCAGCCAATCAGGAAATTTCCCGGATCAGGGTTTTAAATAAGGACGGTGTAATAGTTGCCTCGAGCCATTCCGACCGTGGCGAGAATCTGGCTCATGACGAATGCTTTTTAAATGCAAAGGAGAGAATTTATTTTGGGAAACTCCATTTTTCTCGATATACGGGAGACTATGTTATTAATGTCGCAGCGCCGATTTTTGTAAATGCTGATTTCTCCGGGGTCATTTTACTAAATTTCGAGGGGGAAAGCCTATGCCGTATCACCGCGGAAAGGACCGGTCTCGGAGAAAGCGGGGAGATATACCTTGTAAATAAGGACGGTTTTATAATAACCCCGGTGCGGTTTGAAAAAGAGGCAATCTTAAAACAAAAGGTCGCTAAAGAGGTTCTCAAAGATTATTTTGAAGTGCAATATAACCATTCAACGACACACAGTCACAAAGTATCGGAATACCGGGATTATCGCGGCGTCGATGTCCTTGGATATTCTGTCTGCATACCCGAGATGCAATGGCTCTTACTGGCGGAAATTGATAAAAGTGAAGCTTTTGCACCATTAGCGCAGATTAGGATCCTCTTCTGGTTGACCGCCATTTTGGGGATAGCGCTGGTATTGTTACTCGGCAATAGAATTTCAAAGAAAATCAGTGCTCCAATAAGCAAACTTAAAAAAGGTGTTGAGATAATCGGCACCGGCAACCTGGATTATAAGGTTGGCATCAGCGCTAAGGACGAGATTGGGCAGCTTTCCAGAGCTTTTGATAAAATGACCGGCGATTTAAGAAAGAGCGTTGTTTCTATTAATGAATTAAACAAAGAGGTCACCGAACGCAAGCGGGTTGAACAGGAGCGCGAAAAACTAATCGGCGAACTCACGGAAGCGCTTAATAAAGTTAAACAGCTAGGCGGTATGTTGCCAATATGCGCTAACTGCAAAAAGATTCGGGATGATGACGGTTACTGGCAGCAGATCGAAGCTTACATTAGTGAACATGCCGATGTAGAATTTAGCCATGGTCTTTGTCCTGACTGTGTAAAAGAGCTATATCCGGAGTACTATGACACCGTAATGAAAGGGTTAAAAAATGATGGTAAATCGTAAATCAAGGATAATTGTAGATTCTAGAGGAGCGCAGGGAGGGAATTACGGGATTGCGTGAAATATTTCCGGCTTGTTAATTATTGTCGGGTATTTTCCACATTACTATGGCTTGTTTATGACTTGACATTCGCGTGGAACTCGCTTATTTTGTAGAAAAATTAAGGTGGACATTATGGCTGAAAATATTCGAAAACCGGCAGTAGCCGGTACATTTTATGCCGGTTCGCCGCAATCGCTGGATCGTGAAGTGGCGACCTACCTGAAAAATGTGCCGGATTCGGTTTTTCAACCGAGCCGTCTTTTTGGCATTATTTCTCCTCACGCCGGATATTCCTGTTCCGCTCCTACCGCAGCTTACGGTTTCCGGTTGATGTATAAATTTCCGGTCAAGACGGTAATTGTGATAGCGCCCAGTCACAGTGATTATTTTCAGGGCGTTTCCATTTTTCATGGCGAAGGTTATGAAACTCCCCTGGGCGTGGTGCCTGTTGATGTGGATCTGTGTCAAAGGCTGAAGAGTAATTCAAAAAATGCAATCCTGTCAGCGGTCGGTCACCAGTCTGAACATTCTCTTGAAGTCCAATTGCCCTTTCTACAGAAGATATATCCCGACGGCTTCAATCTTGTTCCAATTACTGTTGGCGTGACAACGGCGGAAGATCTTCGGGAATTTGCGGAAGCCTTATTTAACACGACGGCAGGAGAACAGGTTATGGTAGTTGCCAGTTCTGATCTGTCGCACTATTATCCTCATGAAATTGCCTGCCGGAAAGACGCACATTTTATCAAATTGCTCGAAGATTATGACTTGGAATCGTTGGGACAGGGTTATGACGATCAAAGTCTGGAAGCCTGTGGTCTTGGTCCAATTCTGGTCTTGATGCATTACGCCGATCATTCTGGTCAGGCTAAGTGTAAATCGCTGGACTATCGCACCTCGGGCGATACCTGTAGTTCTAAATCTCAGGTTGTCGGATATGTTTCCGCTGTGGTGTATGAATGAATGCAATAATTCAATCATCTTTTACGGTTTTAGGCGCTGGCAAGACCGGTGTCGCACTGGCATATCATCTGGAAAAAGCAGGGTTTGAACCCTCTTTTTTATGGAACCGAAGTCAAGAAGGTCTTCGGAAGGCATTGAAGAGAGTTCATTTTCGAAAATGTTCAACTGATTTATCTCAAATCCCGGCACATTGCGAATGGATTATCATTACTGTCAAAGATGACGCTATTGAGGAGGTTGTGCAACGACTTGTCAATACTTTAAAAGACGGCGATGGCAAAAAGGTTTTCCATACATCCGGCGCCTGGGATTCGAAACCGCTGGAGCCTTTGCAAAAACAAGGATGCCGAACAGGTTCGTTCCATCCCTTGATTAGTATTCCTGATATAGAAACGGGAATCCGTATGATGCCCGGGTCTGTATTTAGTTGCGAAGGGGAAATCCGGGATGATCTGCTTGATCTTGCCCGCCTGATTGGTGTTACCGGGATAGTTCTTAATTCCGAGCAGAAAGAAACAGTGCATCTTGGAGCTGTCTTTATAAATAATTATATAACGGTTCTGATTCAGGCCTTAAAACGGCTTGCCCGAACAAAAGGCATTCCTGACGATACTCTAAAACTAATGTTGGAACGGCTTGCCGGGCAGGCGCTTGGTAGTGCCTGGAATAAGTCTTTGAAAGATTCCCTAAGCGGACCGGCTGTCAGGGGAGACGAAAAAACGATTCAAAAACACCGCCGGCAATTAGAAAATATGCCGGAATTAAAAAAACTATACGATCAATTTTTGGCATTAACTCGTCAATTATTATCCGAAGAAAAATAATCGTAATAAAATCATCTTTGCTTTCAAACGTTAACCCCCCAATTCATTGGGTGGACTCATAGCACTAACTCCACACCCCCGAATTCATTTGGGAAATTCTCCGACTACTCCGGGAGGGCTCCGAAGGAGTTCCTGCGGAAAGTCTCTTTGAGAAAGTCGGGAACAGTGCGGGATGCGGTTCTCTCCCGTCGAATCAATTCGACGGTTAACCTTTTACATCTAAGCTATAAAACATTATTATTGAGAATGTGTGAAGCTTCGAGGACTATTGCCTGAAAATATCCTGGAATTTTGAACGCCTTTAGATGTATGATAAACAATTATCAGTACAATTTGAAATGGACCCAAAAAATATTCCCCGGCTGAACATGCCGCAAAATGACATTAATGTCTGTATAAGGAATAGTAAAAGTGTATAAATGTGTTAACGAATGAGATGATTCGCGATAAACTTATTCGTCTTTAAGAATGATCTCGCCGCAATTAGGGCAGACCAAATAAACATTCTGCTCACCGAAAAATCTCAAATGCGTGATTCGATAAAGAGCTGTTTTGGACATATTAGGGCGCTGGTCTATGACAACGCTGCTGGATTTGGATTCATGTGGACGAAGCGGGATGTCGTGGACATGTTGTATTTGGAAAAATTCTTTCTTTACGATACGATTGGAATTATCGTAAATATCAATATATCCGGCAATTTCGCTGATTTCCCGTGATGTAGAATTGGTGACTTCAACAGTAACTGTAAATAAATTATTTTCAGTCTGCTGTACTACCAAATCGGTAATTTCAACTGTTCCCTGAGCAGAGAGAAGATTAAATGCGAACAATATAAGGATGATTGTTGAAAGATTTTTCATTAGTACCTCTTACATTTAAATAAAATATAGATGAAATCGAACAAATATGCAAGTAATGCCCTAAATCGGATTTAGGGATAGAAGACATTGGGAGAATACCTTCAACTGCGTCTCAGAGAATAAGAGACCGGGAAGGCATTCTGGCTGATTGCGAATATGTTGAGACGACTCACATAATGAATTACAGTAATCGTAGTTTTCGCCTGATTGTTAAGCGTAAACGTAATCGGCAAATTGATTTGTTTGACGAGGTTTTCTATAGTAATTAGTATGCTGTGATTATGAATATACCTGAAGTTGAAATGAGCGGAGATACGGTTCTTTACCATCATCAGCCCCGACTTGTCGGGGTGAGCATTTTATAGAAGATGGGAAATACGGACTGAACCTGTCCCAAAGGGATTCTTCGAACAATATGCTCCGTGTGGAACGATTGAAGCCAACCGGATCTATTATGCCGTTGGAATGTTAGCCTATGTCGTAGACATCTTTTTGAGATAATGTGATGAAACTTTTTCAGTTATTGATTCTGCCGGAGAGATATTCAACTTGTCTGATAGAGACGATTCGT
>DPVY01000342.1 GCA_003527965.1 Fidelibacterota bacterium | reverse complement strand
GATCTTCAGGGCGTAGCCCGGGAAAAGGAAGCGCTTTTTCAAGCATTACCGGATAATGGAATCAGCTTCATTAATCTCAATGATCCTTTGATCGTCAAGATGAACCCTCATACAAAACTTGTCAGCTACGGTATGAATACACCCGGAGCAGATTTCCAGGGACAGATTACCGGCTTTGATGAAAATGTCAACGTAACACTTAAAATCAATAATGAAATCAAAATCCGGTTGAAAGTCCCGGGTAATTCAATGGCACAAAATGCTCTTGCCGCCGTAGCTGTCGGCAAAACTTTCGGAATTCCCTGGACAGATATTAAAGAGACACTGGAATCCTTTGAAGCGGTTCAACAGAGATTCACCATTAAGCAAACCAAAATCGGTCAAATTATTAACGATGCCTATAATGCCAATCCTAATAGTACCAAAGCCGCAATCGGAATATTCTCAAAGATGAAATTGCCGGGCCGAAGAGTTTTTGTTTTCGGCGACATGTTTGAGTTAGGCGATTTGGCAGAAAGTTGTCATCGTGAAATCGGCAGGAGCATCGCGGCAGCGTCCATCGACATTTTCTTTGCCTATGGCACCCTGTCTCAATTTGCCGTAGAAGAGGCACGGCAAGCCGGTCTGAAACAGGTTAACCATTTTCTAAATAAAGAAGATTTAATCAGCGCTTTAAAAAGCACTTTAAAAGTAACAGATACAATCCTGTTCAAAGGTTCCCGTGGAAACCAATTGGAAAAAGTAATCGAAGGGATTCAGGTATAATATGTTTTATCATTTTCTTTACCCATTGAAGTCTTATATCAGCGGGTTTAACCTTTTCCAATATATTACTTTCAGAGCCTCCATGGCTGCCATAACTGCATTATTGATCAGTTTTATTGTCGGCCCTATTATTTTACGGTTATTACAAAAGCATCAAATCGGCGAGGTTATCAGGGAAAACGGTCCTAAAACCCATATGTCCAAAAAGGGCACTCCGACTATGGGTGGAATTATCATCCTGATCTCCGTTATTGTCCCGGTACTGCTCTGGGCAAACCTGAAAAATATTTACATTATTCTTATTTTACTGGCAACTCTCTGGATGGGCGCAATTGGATTTCTCGATGATTATTTAAAAGTCGTAAAAAAAATGAAAAAGGGATTAATTGCCCGGTATAAATTGATCGGTCAGATTACACTGGGATTGATCATTGGAAGCTGCCTCTATTTTTCGCCGGAATTTGAATCTGTTAAAGGGTTAATTTCCGTGCCGTTCTTGAAAAACTTCGAAATCTCTCTTGGTTTATTTTACATACCCTTTGTAATCTTTGTCATTACGGCAGCTTCAAACGCGGTAAATCTTACCGATGGTCTGGACGGCTTAGCGGCGGGGCTGATGGGTATTGCGGCGCTCACCCTGGCTGTAATCGCTTATATAACCGGCCGGGTTGACTTCAGCCGCTATCTTAATACGCTTTATCTGCCGGGAAGTGGCGAGCTTACGGTATACTGCATGGCTTTTGCCGGAGGAATTCTTGGATTCCTGTGGTACAATAGCAAACCGGCTCAGGTTTTCATGGGCGATACCGGCTCACTCGGGATGGGTAGCGCTCTGGGTACTCTGGCTGTCTTATTAAAAAAAGAGATCCTGTTTGCTCTCTTGGGCGGTATTTTCGTTGTCGAAGCTTTATCGGTACTGATCCAGGTAGGTTACTTCCGTTATACAAAAAGGAAAACTGGTACCGGGAAACGGATTTTTCTGATGGCGCCACTCCACCACCATTTCGAAATGAAAGGTTGGGATGAAAGCAAAATCGTTATCCGGTTCTGGATCATCGGAATATTATTAGCAATATTAAGCCTGAGCAGTTTCAAGATATTATGATCAATTTAAATACTTTACCTATCAGCGTAACAGACAAAAAAGTAACCGTTCTCGGTGCGAAACGAAGCGGTTTAGCCACAGCTGTTTTATTAGCCCGCCAGGGCGCTTCAGTACTTTTATCCGACTCCGGCAAAGTGGAAATTCCTGATGATATTCAGGTCAATCTCGTTAAAAATAATATCACTACTGAGATTGGATACCACAGTTCTGCCGTTTTGAGCTCGGATTTAGTCGTAATCAGTCCCGGCATACCGAAATCGGCGTCAATCGTTACAGCGCTTGAATCCAAAGGCATCCCCATTGTCAGTGAGATTGAAATGGCTTTCTGGTTCATGCCGGAAGCGAAATTAATCGCCGTCACCGGTTCAAACGGAAAAACCACTACAACAACTTTAATTCATGAATTGTTCAAAAATACCCAATACGACGTTTACTGCGGTGGTAATATTGGCATATCGTTCAGTTCCCTCATTCCGGAAGCCCGGCAAATCGTCGCTGAACCCAAAGTGTTTGTCCTGGAGGTCAGCAGTTTTCAACTCGAACGGATAATTCATTTTCATCCCAACGAAGCGGTTATTCTAAATGTTACCGACGATCACATGGATCGTTATGAACATGATATCAATCTCTATTTACAGGCAAAATTGAATATTATCCGCAATCAAAACGGGAATGACCGCTATATCTATTTTGCCGATGATCCATTGTTGCAGAAAAACCTGCCGGAACGACCTTATAAATTACCTTTCGGCATTACAAAAAATCCCGATATGTGCTTTACTGCGGATAATAAAAATATTTATGATTCAAATAATCAGGCTTTTATCAAACGTAAAGACATCGCCTTATTAGGAGAACACAATTTACTGAATATTCTGGCTGCATTAAATGCAGTTTCGGGTTATGGTATCCCCCCGGCTCACATTAAACAGGTATTAAAACATTTTTCCGGTATCGAACATCGTCTGGAATATGTTACCACAATTGACGGCATTGATTATTATAATGATTCCAAAGCCACAAATGTTGATTCCGTTAAATATGCCCTGAAAAGTTTTAACAAGCCGGTGATTATCATTCTCGGCGGTCGCGATAAAGATGCGGATTTCAGCACGTTGTTGCCATTATTAAAACAACATGCCAAAAAAGCCATCTTAATTGGTGAGGCAGCGGCAAAGATTGGCAAAATCATAAAAAGTGAAATTGACTATACAATTGCGGATTCAATGCAAGACGCCGTCGCAGAGGCAAAACATATTGCCCAGACAGGTGATGTCATATTGCTGTCTCCCGCCTGTGCCAGCTATGATATGTTTGATAATTTTGAACATCGCGGGAAAGCATTTAAAGAGATCGTCTATTCATTATCGGGAATTCAATGAAATGAGCGTTAAATACTATCGATCAATCGACCAGTTTTATTTTACTCTGGCAATCCTGTTAATTGGATTTGGGTTTGTAATTCAGTACAGCGCCAGTTCATCCCTGGCTGCAGCTAAATTCAACGATCCCGGATTCTATATGCGGGGGCATTTCATCAGAATTATCGCCGGATTGACGGTTGGTTTCTTTTT
>DPVY01000005.1:6506-7052 GCA_003527965.1 Fidelibacterota bacterium | reverse complement strand
AGCCCTGGATGCAAATAATATTTCCACCCAGGTCTATCACGCTCTGATTGAGAACGTCAATAAGAACCTGGATTCCTTTCACCGCTATCTTGACATTAAACGCCGTATGCTTGGAGTAGATCAACTCTATTATTATGATCTATATGCTCCGACTGTAAAAGGTATTGACGCTGATTTTGAATATGATAAAGCCAAAGCCATGATCCTTGCCGCCATGCAACCGCTGGGTGAGGATTACGTAAATATTCTCGATGAAGCCTTTAAGAATCGCTGGATTGACGCCTACCCCACTCCCGGCAAACGTTCCGGCGCTTACTCGTCCGGCAGCGCCTATGACGTTCATCCCTATATTCTGCTGAATTATAACAATCTCTACAATGATGTCTCAACTTTAGCTCATGAACTTGGTCATACAATGCAGAGTTATCTATCGAATAAAACCCAGCCCTTTCAGACAGCTGATTATCCAATTTTTGTAGCAGAAGTAGCGTCAACTCTAAACGAGATTCTTCTGTTTAATGATACATATAACAAAACCACCGACGA
>DPVY01000005.1:0-6213 GCA_003527965.1 Fidelibacterota bacterium | reverse complement strand
CATATAACAAAACCACCGACGATGATGTAAAATTAGCGTTATTAATGGAATATCTCGATGGAATTAAAGGCACACTTTTCCGGCAGACCCAATTCGCCGAATTTGAACTGCGCATGCACAAAATGGCAGAAAAAGGTGAGCAGATTACCGGTGATTCCATGTCGGAGCTCTACAGGAGCATCGTACAGGCATATTACGGACATAATGAAGGTGTTTGTATCGTTCCCGATTACATCGACATTGAGTGGGCTTATATCCCCCATTTTTACTATAATTACTATGTCTATCAATACTCAACATCCTTCACCGCCTCGACGGCTCTCGCCGAACGTATTATGAACAAGGAGTCCGGCGCTCTGGATAAATATATGGAATTCCTGTCCGCGGGTGGTTCCAAATACCCGATCGACCTGTTGAAAGATGCGGGCGTTGACATGACTACCTCTGTTCCCTTTGATAAAACCATGAAGATGATGAACTGGGCAATGGATGAAATCGAGAAGATCCTGGCGAATAAGGGTATCTAATAGCGTAGAATAATTCAAATTATACAAAAGGGCAGATCACTGTGGTCTACCCTTTTGTTTTTTTTTTGGCTCTTCCGGTTGTAGCTATTCGGCTGTAAACAAGTCAGTATTATAATTTTCGCCGGGTTGTCCCATAACCGCTCTACTGTACAACCTCGGAATGTATATAAACAACCTTTGCGAAAGTTTCTTCGGATAATACGAACGATTCAAGAAAATATCGTAAAGTACTATTAGATAATCCCGATGAATATCGAGACAAAGATAATCACGCTTTGGAATCGGTAAAATGAGCAAAATATATGAAGTGTCAGGACGGGGAAATGTTTTATTGACGGGGAGTTATAAAAGTACCCCCAACAGGACTCGAACCTGTGCTTCCGGCTCCGGAGGCCGACGCTCTATCCAACTGAGCTATGGGGGCATCAAATATCGTCTTAAAATTACATGATAAAGTTTAAACTCCCAAAGAAATTATGAGTAGTATTTGAAAATTTAGCCGAGTCAAATCAGAAACCTGTTACACTATAAAAACATTATGATTTGAATATATAAATCTATATCTTATACGGATTTTTTAATCGTTCAAAGAGGAGTACAGAATGAAAAAATACTTTATTTTAGCCCTGTCATTGTTTGTAATTTTCGCGTCCTGTTCCAAGAAAGAACCCGGCATTACATTGGAAAAAGACACGCCAGCTTACTTACTTGCTGCAGATGTTGCTGCGAAAATTGCCTATCTTGATCCCGAAAACAATAATGTTCTTATTAGCACAAAAGAATTTGACATCCGTTCCGGCGATGTGTTTAATGCAATTCAGACAAACTTTGGAAACCGCGCCAAACAGCTAGCCACTTTTGATGAAGCCCGGATCAAAAGCATCGTCAATCAGCACGCCTTACAATTAGCGGAAATTAAACTACTGCTAAAAGCCGCCGAACGCGCCAATATTAACATCACTGACGCCGAAGTCGACAGTACAATTCTCGCACGATATATCCGTAACGGTGATCGGGAGAAGTTCATGGCATGGCTGGAAGAAAATAATATCAAATATGAAACCGTGCAGAACGATACACGCAACGGTTTAACAATACAAAAATATATTGACGAAACTCTCGCTGAAGAGTTTACCGTTACCGAAGAGGAGTTGCAGGAGCTATATAATGAGGATAAATCTGCAACTGTTCGGCACATTTTATTGAAGACCCAGGGAATGGCTGATTCCAGCAAACAGGAAGTCTATAAAAAAATGGAATCGATTTTAGAACGCGCCAAAGCCGGTGAAGATTTTGCAGCGCTGGCAAACGAATTTTCTGAAGATCCCGGCTCCAACAAAAACGGTGGATTGTACAAAGATTTTCCAAAAGGCCAGATGGTAAAGCCTTTTGAAGACGCCTCTTTTAGTGTACCTGTTGGTGAAACAAGTGATATTGTTGAAACAACTTACGGCTATCATATCATCAAAGTCATTGAACGTAACAAGGAAAAACGTCCTTTTGATGAAGTTAAAAGTAGTTATGAAGAGAAATTGAAAAATAACAAATCCAACGAAGCATATAATAATCTGATTGAAAAATTGAAGTCTAAATCAAAATTCAAGGTTATTGAATATTAAATCGTAATTATAAGAAATCGAAAACCGTCCGGGATTTTTCCAGGACGGTTTTTTTTTATGATGTATTGAAAAATGCCGCTCATACTGATTTTCAGTAATAATATCCGCTGTTCCGGATAGATGTAATGAAAAACCCGGTTATATTTCAACTTGAGACTTTTATATTGAGATCTGCCCTATCACCGGAGGTAAGGGAATTAAATCAAATGGGATGGAATTAAAATCTAAAAACCTTCTGTCTCAAATATTTTACCGTCCCACCGAACAATCAACCCTTCACATCCTGGCAGAGAATTCAGAATCTTTAAACCTTTGTCAGGTCCGGCGACAAATATCCCGGTCGCTAAAGCATCGGCTCTTTCTGCCGTCGGAGCGATAATTGTGACCGACTGGCAGGAATCCGCGGGACAGCCTGTCTCAGGGTTTATCAGATGATGATAGCGTTTGCCATTATAAAAAAAGTATTTCTGGTAATCACCTGAAGTAACAACTGCACCGCTGTCTATTTCGACAATTTTCAGCATTTTATGCATATCTCTGGGATCCTGAATGCCGACCTTCCATATCTTCCCATCCGCTCTCGGAAGCACTCGCAGATCTCCACCGGCATTCACTAAGGCGCCTTCGACACCTTGATCTTCCAGGATTTCAATCGCCCGATCAACGCCGTACCCTTTGGCAATCCCACCTGCAGTAAGCATTGTTCTGGGAAAAGATGCGCTTAATACGCCCCGCTCGAAATCCACAGTCAGAGAACGATAATTTACAAACGGGAGAACTTCATTAATATCATGTTTAGAAGGCGGAACAGGGGATTCCGCTTTAAAATTATATAAAGGTAATAAAATGCCGACGGTCATATCGAAAGCTCCATCTGTCAAATCGGATATTTCCAGACCTCGTCGGATCAGAGCCAGAACCTCAACGGGCATTGCAACTTCATCCGCTGATCTATGACTAAAGGCATACAGCGGACTTTCCGGATTCCCTTCATAAAATAATGACCCAATGCGATTAATTTCGGCATAGGCGGCGTCAATCGCCTCACCGGCATGTTTTTCGGAGCGATCCAGAACCGAAATTTCAATTATGGTGCCCATTGCAAACCGGGTGCTCTGATAAACTTTTAATCCCGCATGTGATTGGCAGCGATAATTCATCAGACCCAAAACGGTGATTAATAAAATCAAAAAAAGCGGTTTAAATTGTCTTTTCATAATAGTAGCAATTTAAATTGTTTATTTAATCAAATCTTTGAATCTATTGACAGATTTTCTTCATCGAAAACACCGAAAAATCCGCAGCTGCTTTGCGGGCACACCATAACCTGATAAAAACGCCAATTATCCCCAGTACACTAAGCCCAATCACAAATTGCCAGATTTCAGCCGGTATTCCTAAAACCGTTTCTGAGATAAATAGATTTGCTATGATAACGGCGGCAATAAAACCAAACATTGGCAGCCCATACTGCATAAAAGCCAGTTTCAACTGATTTTTATCGGATTGCTCAATCAGAATACGATCACCTACCCGTGCATTTAATGTATTTTTAAGGTACAACATTCGCTTGCCGGATGCTCCGGGTCGGCAGATCATTTTGGCGCCGCAGGAATGACATTGATCATTTTCCTGCAACTCAACACCGGCGATTATTCCGATGATCTCGACAATCTCACCTGTTTCAAATTCCTGATCCAATCAGACCTCATCGGCTTCACCAACAATTACTATGCATTTCGTTGGGCATTTTTCGGTTGGTAATACCAACTCTTTAGTATATTTAGAATGATCAACAATCGCCAGATTATTTTCGACGGTGAATCCGACGCCATCAACAGCCTTTTCACATATTTTACAGCCAATGCAGGCAGCGCTGCAAACCGCCCGGGAATTTTTCCCGGAATCCTCATTTCGGCAGAGAACAAAAACATGATGGCTGATTGGATGTAATTCAATCACATTTCGCGGACAGGCGCTTACACAATTTCCGCAACCGGTACACTTAACCCGGTCAACAACCGGTATACCTTTAGCATTCATGTGAATAGCATCAAACGGGCAAACTGTCACACAATCTCCTAAACCGATACAGCCGTAAGCACAGGCCCGTTCTCCTCCGCTGACAAAGGTCGCACCGATACAGGTCTTAATCCCATCATAATCGGCTTTTTTCTTTACGGCGCCAGTGCCGCCCTGACACATTACAATAGCGACCTGACGAACACCGGATTCGACTTCGACACCCAGGATTTTAGCAATTGTTGCCGCGGCTTCGGCGCCACAGACAGGGCAGTCGTTTAGCTGAGATTTGCCGCCAACAAGATTCTCGGCAAAATTTGCACAGCCGGCAGATCCACAGCTGCCGCAATTTGCGCCGGGTAAAAGATCACCAACCAATTCAATTCGGGGATCCTCTTCAACGTGCAATTTTTTATTGGCAAGAGTGATTAATATTGAGAAAAACAGACCCATTCCACCCATACTCAAAACTGCATATAAGAGGGATGTATAATTCATTACCATTACTCCTTTTAAATCAATCCCGAAAAACCCATGAATGCCAAAGCGAGACAGCCGGCTACGATCATGGTAATTGGCGCACCTTTAAAATATTCAGGAACATCCGCCAATTCCAACTCTTCCCGAATTCCTGCCATAACGACAATCGCAAGAGTAAAACCAACCCCGGCGCTAAATCCAAAGACTATACTCTCGATGAAATTGTATTCTTTCATAACGAGAAACAGGGCAACCCCTAAAATTGCACAGTTTGTTGTAATCAACGGTAAAAATATTCCCAGTGCATCATAAAGCGGTTTACTGATTTTTTTGACAAACATCTCTACCAGTTGAACAAGCGATGCAATTACCAGGATAAAAGATACCGTTTGTAAAAACTGTAAATTCAATCCTTCAAGAATATATTTATTGATTAGCCATGACACAGCCGATGTTAGGGTCATCACAAAGGTAGTTGCCATACCCATACTGAGCGCCGGACCGATCTTCTTCGATACACCGACGAAGGGGCATATACCGAGAAAATTGACCAGTACATAATTATTTACAATAACTGCCGATAGAAATATTACGAATAAATTCGTCATTATTTCGTCCTCCTTGCATTCAGCCAGTTGCCAATACCAATCATCAATCCAAGCGTCAAAAACGCGCCCGGTTGCAGAACCATTACCATCAGTGGTTCAAAACTATCGGGCATGATCTGCACGGCAAAGATTGTCCCCACACCAAACAATTCGCGAACAGATCCGAGAATGGTTAATGTAATCGTAAATCCGATACTCATTCCGAGAGCGTCGATGATGGCTCTGCCGACACTGTTTTTTGATGCAAAGGCTTCCTGCCTGCCCAGGATAATACAGTTGACGACGATTAGCGGAACAAAAGGTCCCAGGGCTTTACTTATATCCGGGAAATAAGCCGCCAGCGTTTTGTCCGTAATCGTTACAAAAGTCGCTATCACAATGATAAATGTCGGAATACGAACTTCCTTGGGAATAATATTTCTGGCCAGGGAAATAATCGTACTGGACATTACCAGAGTAAATATTACCGCCAGCCCCATTGAGAATCCATAAACGGCAGAAGTTGTAACAGCCAGTGTGGGACAAAGTCCCAACAGCATCCGCAAGACCGGATTTTCGTCCCATAAACCCTTTAGAAACTCCCGGGATAATGTAGTTTTCTTTGCCATCTCAATTTGCCTTTTGTTTTAAGTAACTATCGCGATAATCTTTTATTGAATTATTCAAAATGTCGACAATTGCCTGTGAGGAAACCGTTGCACCGGATATTGCCTGCACTTCACTATTGGATTTCTTCGGTGATTCTTTAACACAGACAACCGGGCGGGTAACTTCCAGATCATTAAATTGTTTTATGAACCACTCTTCATCAATCGCACGGCTTGTGTCCTTAATAATTTTTGTACCGCACCCCGGAGTCTCATCCTGTTCGAGAATTTTCAGATTTCGGATCTTTGAAAAATCCGGCGTCAGGCATACCAAAACCCTTATCCGGCTCTGGAATCCAGCACCGCTTGC
>DPVY01000184.1 GCA_003527965.1 Fidelibacterota bacterium | reverse complement strand
CGGATGAGTGTTTATATACGACGCCTAAATTTACGTTGGTGCTCCGCGAGAAATTTTTAGCCGGATCGGAACTGTATTTTTCATAGCGGTCCTCTTCATCGTTGACAGTCACAGTAGTATCATACCATCTTTTTGTGATGACTTCCGGATAGAGCAGACGCCCTTTCTTTTTTTCGTCATGTAGATAATACTGCAGTTCACCGCCCAATATCACATACAAACCTTTAACTACTTTGGCTTTTATACCGATTGGAATGTACAGGTTGTACCGCTGAGATTTCGATGTGTATTCATAATATTTGGCATGGTTATAATGATATTTTTCGGTATGCTCATCGTAGTCGCTAAATATGTCATAGGAGTACCGGTAATAATCCGAAGTCTCCTTGATCTTGTAGTCATATTTTCTATTGTTAATCTGGATACCGCCGAACAGGGACCAGTCGTTTTCCGTGGTGTAGATCAGGGAGGCAAACCATTTCCAGTTAGATTCCTTCTCCGTTCCGTCGCCCTGGTAATGTTGTCGGTGAGCGCCAAATGATTCCCGGCGTTGAAAATAGGAAGACCCGGAATTATACCGGTCATAAGTTCGATCGGAGAAACTGGTGTCTTCAGCGGCTGTGGCAAATGTAATGTCAGTATTGCATCTGGAGTGTTTGAAAAAGCTGCGGAAAGTGACTTTTTCGGATAGATGTTTCTCAAAGGTTAGCGTTAATGTCGGTCTGCTTCCGTTGGTCTCATAGGATTTATCACTATCGAGATTATATTTGTAGATATTATAATATCTGGAGTCCGTATCTCGCTCCGACCAGGAATAGGAGGTGTCCATAGATGCCGTGGTTTCTTCACTCTTGCCGGTCATCATTTCGAAATAGGCGCCAAAGCACGTTTTTTCAGAAGGATGATATAACAGACCAATTCCCAGGTTGTAGTGATTGCCGGCAATATCCATCTCCTCGTCACTGAGATCGGCGAATTCCGAATGGGGATAATTACCCCATTTTGAATCGTACAGATCGCCATCACGACGATAAATATATTGTCCAACCCGGACGCCAATATCTAATCGGTTTGACAGTTTATATGCTGCGGATAATTCTGTCTGAGTACCCCGGGCGATCTGCTGATTATCGTCCACTTCCAGTCGTTGAGGCTCCAGATCGCTCCAGGCTTCATTGGATAGATAGGCATCCTTCAAAGCTCGACCGTAATCCCAGTAGTAGCTGGTGCGAAACGGACCGTAATCAAATATTGAGCGGCTGGTAATGGCAATTTTTAGTCTTGAATTGATCGGAAGCAGAACCGCCAGGTTGTACAGCGGTGATGTTTGAACGCCAGTCATATAGGTGTTTTGGTGCCATCTGGGACTTACATAATAGCTGTCCCCGTAATATCCTGGACCATAGACCGGTGTACTGAACTGTCGTGCGCTGTAAAAATTCATATCGAGGTACACGGAATGACGATTCAGGCGGCTCAGAAAAGCCGGGTTCCAGCTGAGGTCGGCGTAATCATCGATAACCATACCGGATACATCGCCGGCGAAGATTTTCAGCTGGACGGTCTTAAAGTTCATTGGTTCCATGAAGTAAGGCGCATCGGGTTTTCTGGAATTTGGCAAGGGAACGTCTGAAAAAATTGGTGATACACAGACAGTGATTAAAAGAAAGACTGCAATTAATCTTTTGTATGACATAATAGCCTCCTTTTTCAACTTACTAAATCTAATTAAAAAAATCTTAATCTCGTCCTTAAAATGTCCACCTTGTGTTAAGTTCATTTCAAAAGATTAAAAGTGTGTTGAAAATGTCTATTCGCGGACTTGACATAAGGTATCGTATCTTTTTTTATTATCCTGGTATTTAAAACCAATTTGGCTCCGCTGAAAATTGGTTTTTCAATCTTCCCATTCCGGCTCTACAATTTTTCCTATAAAAAGTATTGTCCCGGAGTGATTTTCCCTAATTGCAAAAATAAAAGGATGATTTACACGCATGATAATACCTGTTTCACCTACTGAAGTACGCGAGATTTCGACCGATGTGACGGCAGCAGCTTCAGTGCCTTCTTCGTTGACCTTGACGAAGGTTTTATGTTTGACTTTACTGATATATAAATTTCCGTTTGTATTAATCTTTGTAAAATCTGCTTGACCTGGATCAAAGGCGATAGACATTCCGAGTGCGGATAATATGTCATTTAGCAATATTTCATATTCGAGTTTGAACTTCGGTAAAAAAAGATTCACTTCCCGTTCTGAAAAACTGCCGAGCCAGGAATTCCAGGTTTCATTATTCAATTGAGCGGTTAGTGAATCGATATTGACTTCCGGTTTTGGGAGTAGAATTGTCATACTGAAACCGGCGTCGCCATACGGCAGATCGATTGCCTGAAACTGTTCGTTTTCAAAATAATTATGGTCGCATTTGTGGCTCATCATCTGGCAATCGGCAATGCTTCCATCCGCCAATGTAAACGGTTCGGTTACTGTATTTTCTTCTTTGAATTCATAAGTCCATGTGCCTTTAAAATAAATTGCATTGATGAGAAACATAATAGTGAGCGGATCGATCGGCGAATCGACGATTTCCTCGATTTTCCCGTTTGTATTTTCATCAACCCATGCGTTAATAATATCGACTGCATCACTCCGGTTGAAGTCAAGAGCGCGAACGACAGCATCGAAATAATCCTGATTAGTTGTCAGAAAATCATTTTCCACCGGGAATCCTTCCCGATACCAGATTGAATTTGCAATATCGAAAATCACCTCTGGATCGAGTTCGGTTAATAGTTCAATTAAACTCTGGTAAGATTCGTTTACCTCTTGAATAGTCAAATCTCCGTATTCAAGGGTTTCGTGCATTGCTTCTAAGGTAGCGCCCGCTGCGCCGTTGTATGTCATCCCGAGAGCCATTGAAATGCTGAGTGGCGAAATGAAAATGTTTTTATCCTGTTCGGTCTCAACGATTTTCCCGAACAATTTCAATCCGAATTGATTACTTGATTCTTTTAATTCAACTTCAGAATAAGTTAAATTGCGGATAATTCCTAACTTGTTATCGGTATCCGGATTTTTAAAAATATCTGAACAGTTGATCGAAATTAAACTGATTATTATTATGATTGATATAACGATGTCTATGTTACATC
>DPVY01000048.1:489-6739 GCA_003527965.1 Fidelibacterota bacterium | reverse complement strand
CCTGAGATTCCAGCACGGCAATCGTTCGCTCGGTCACGGCTTCGGGATAAATTATTTTGTCATATTCTCCACCTTCACGACAAATCAATACCGGGGCGGGTTCCAGTTGCAGGTTCCGGCGATTCACCCGCCCGAATCGCTGCAAAAGGGCATCGATAGGCGCCGGCTCGGTAATCATAAAATCGTAATCGATGTCCAGGCTTACTTCAATAGCCTGGGTACCGATCAGCAAACGGGTTTCTTTCTTTGATACAGCTTGTTCTTTGATTAGACGATCCTGAGCCGTAAACCGCCCGTGCAGAACAACGATTTGATCTTCCGATAACAGATTCAGTTGATTGATTCTACAAAAACACTCCTGCGCTCGGGCAACGGTATTACAGACCAAAATCCCCCGTTTATTCGGAGACAATAATTTCTGTAATCGATCAAACTGATCAAAAATGGAACCGTCACAAATCTCGACTCTGTGTCGTTTTAAAGAATCACATAGGGCAACATCCGCGCGAATAACTTTAGATACATTCAAAGCCGATTTAAGATGCCGGAGCATAAAAGATGGAATCGTTGCCGACATGACCAGAAAAGAGACATTGAGATGTTTTGAAAGATAATCAAACATCACCAGCAATTGTGCAAAGGTAATAACATCATAGGCATGGATTTCATCCAGAATGATTTTTGCCCCGGCCAGTTGAACAAAACCCATCTCGAACCCTTTTACGCCATAAAGATATTTTAGCAATTGAAAAGGTGTAACAACCTTTACCGGGTGAATCATGCTGCGATACTGATTTAATAGTTGTTTTCTGCGATCTTCGGATAATCCGAAGGTATTATCGTCTTCCCATAGATGTTGTAAATACTGGCTTAATTTACCGTGCTGAACTCCCACAGCTTTGGAATCAATCGGAGAAATGTCACCTTCCATCGAATTTACCAGACGCTGATGCATGGCATTGATAGATGCGGTATATGGGAGCACATAATAGATACGACCTTCTGATTTTTCGCGTTGTCTGCGTAACCAGCCAACGGCGGCTTCTGTTTTTCCGGAACCGGTGGGGGCGATCAATATAGTGTTTCCATCATTCTCAAAGCATAATTTCTGATGACGATAAAAATCTTTTTCCTTTTGCTGTAATGCTTTTTGCATCTGTGCTAAAAAGGAAAAATGTTCATCCCGCAGTATGTAAATTTTCTGGATTCCCGCCGAACCGTAATGATCGCAGATTTTCAATGCGCCCCATAGCAGCATATCACCCCAATAGGATCTGTCTTTTCCACTTTCCTCATTCTGATAAAAAATCAATTCCTCCACCGGATTCGCAATATCATCATATAGAATTCCTTTAACGTCTAAAGGGATATTCCTATCGTGAGCAACCTGCTCTATAAAAGCAAAGATATCCTGTAAATCCGATGGCGGAAAACAATGCTTGAGGTTGGCGTGAAAATCCTCAGGATGATAAGCCTTGTCTAAATAGATTAATTCTAATTCATTTCTAATCTCATCCGGGCTTTTATATTTTTGTTTCAACTCTTCAAACGGTCTATGATGGGCGAGGATAGAACGCCGGATAAGGTCCAGCGTTGAAGAATCCAGCAGCAGTTTTTTTACGTAAGCCACTGAATAGATTTCATGCCGCTGGCGCCGCCAATTGTTTCGTTGAGATTTTAATACTTTCTGAAATTCCCGATGAATTTTTCCGATATCATGGAAACAGATACTATAAAACAGCATGTCCCAAAACGTTTCCAGGCAGCTTGACGCTGCGAGTTCAGGTAATACTCTATTCAAAATATCGGCGATTCGCAAACAATCGTTAATATGTTTTTGAAGGGTTGTCCCATCAGATTTTGCAAAAATCATAATACCAATCTCAAAATAGGGATAGGGCTACTTAGCCACAATTTTTAATGCTCCTGCCAGTAAACATCCCACGGCTCATCCTCAACTATATCCTCAAATCCCTTTGCGTTAATTGGACCCGGCTGTCGATAGTTGCAATCCAACAGATAATAGGGCGAAGTCCCGATATTCCTGCGAGGAATTGTGTTCGTGAAGGATTTGGGTAAGGCTTGAAGCGGAGCGGGCAGTTGATATTTTCGAAATGGAATAATCGTTCCTTTGAGTTTTGATAAACTTTCCTTTTCATCAATCTGCAGTTCGTCAATTTCGTCAACTTGTGCGAGATCGCCGGAACGTCCCAATAACATTTGATAACATGGTTGCCGGAAATAACCAGCAATACGGTACGAATCGGTATATAGGTATAAATTAACATCTGTTAAAAATTCCCGACGGATAACATTGGATTTGATTTGAGACAGACTTCTACCCATCTGGTAAATGGTTTCCAAATCAACTGTCTTACCGGCATGGGTCAGGACAAAACCCACTCTTTCGTTATCTATAACAATGTAATCCCCGGCAGCCGCGCTTATTAATCCGTTAATTGTGGCGAGCGGTGGGGCGGGTAGCGTCGGCTGATAGGCGCTGATAAGGTTGGGATAACGGAAAGAAGCCGTCCAACTGGATAGATGTATCCTGTACACTTTCATGTTACTCATCCAGTTTAATGGTGTTGACAAAATTATCTATAATTTCATTGATCGGGCCATATTCGATTTTTCCGGTTTCTTTCAGCGGATGTAATTCTTTATCCAGCTCATCCATAAAACCCATGCGTTTCCCGATGAATACCTTACCATCGAACTGATCAGCATAATCATTCAATACCTCTTTTAAAGCATCCACTGAGAAAACCGCTTTGCCCAATTCTTCCTTTGCCAAATGGGAGAAGGGATGATTTCCGCTTTGGAATTTTGCCAACACAATCAGTTTTGGCGTCACATCAGCCAGATTAGTCGTTTGTTTGGCGCCGCCTGAAATCGTCTTCAATGCCAGCACAGCGTCCTTGATACGTTTTTCGCGAATTGTTTTATCAATGCGGACAAGTTTCAGATGATTTCCGGCTTTGTCTTTTGTAATTGGATCATCTATTTCGATAGCCCCGTTCTTAAGATAATCTTCTTTCATCGAATCATTGATATTGGTATAACCTGTCTTATTCATAGATGAAAATGTCCCAACCATATCCGTATCAATAGAAAACATACCCTTCATAATGGCGCAATATTCGTCAATGCTAAATGGCACTGCATCGCCATCCTGCCGGGTCATTGACGCCCAATTCTGAATAATCGGATTGTATGCAATCCCGATAAGAGCCGAATTTTTCAGAGGCGAAACACGGGTTAATGTAATATTGACTGATTTCTTTTTATGTGTTTCGGAATCTTCGATCTCCTTTTTTCCTGCCCGCATATACCCAAATATATCATCATCAGGATATTTCATGGGATCAGCCTCAGTATAAGCAATTTTCTTTTCTCGAATTACCGGTGACATTTTCCAACTATGATTATGAACCAGGGTTTCCCGCCACCAGTACCGCCATGCCTGACCGGATACATAAGGATAATCCTTACCGTTCTTTTTGATTTTTTTGGTGATAACGGCATTTTCCAAATTGGACGATTTGTCGCCTCCGGCATTATTCAACGCCGCTACATCAACATCGATTAATACAAATCCTTGAATTGTTTTCATCTCTTCCTCCTATGCGCCTTGGCTTATTTCTTCAGTTTCTTTTAATTCAACATCACTTATTTCAGCTACATTAATTGCGTTCTGATGTAGTTTTTCATACAGAAAGATGAGTAATAAATCTCTGACTTCTCCCCAATACTGACCGTCCGGGAAAAGATAGTTTACATACTCGTCTATCGTGAATACCGGTTCCTCAGCTCCGTTTTGGTAATTCATTTTAATGATCTTGATTAGAGCCAACCGCAATTGATATGCCCGGGTCGATCCCTCGATCATCACCAGATACTTTTTGTAATTGCTCTCTTTCTCCATCAGCTCGAAGATTTTAGTCCCAATCTTCTTAATCAATAAAATTTGTTCTTTTTGCATATTCAACACCTCCTGTACATAATAAATTGCCATGTTAGTATCCATCTCTTGTTTCGCATGAAGGTAATTGGCTTTATAAAAGTGCTGCAAAGCCGATAAAATACTCTTACCTGCAAGAAGTTTTAGATGAACATCGTTTTTATGATTGAGATACTCATCTTCCGAAATTACACTTCCCTTTTGCTCCCATTGATCTTCGGAATAATTCCAGTTTGATTTTGAAATATGATAATGTCGTCTGACGAATAAATACCACTGTTGCGGACAATTTTTAAGTGCAAGTCGCATAAACCGGAATACCGGGCTGGGAATGGTATGGAGTGCACAGTCAACCGAGGCTGCAAAATTAGTAAAATAGTATAGGGTCAGATTCTCATCTAATTCGGTAGATAGGTTTTCTGTGATGATATCCGCAGCCAGCCGAAAAAGTGCGTTTTCTGGATTTGAGTAAACCGATTTTAAAATTCCCTCTGAAGTATTATTCCCGATCTTGTTCAAATTCTCAATAACTGTTTTGTTTAGCCAGTATCGCTTTCCCTGTGGACTTGTTGCTTGTAATAGCGCCAGATTACCCATTTGTAAAATTCCAAATGGCAGGAAAAAGTATTTTACGGCACACTGCGGGCAAATCATCAGCCCCGGTTCATGTGAGTGATGAAAGTTAACCAGAGTCCCCGATCCGGAAAGACAGGATTTATCTCTACCTGCATCAATTAAATAATCTTCCCTGCCACAATAGCGACAATAACCAGGATTTTTTCTGCTTGATAGGATTTCTTTAAATAATTCCATATTTTTAGGAATACGTACTTTCATCGCTGTTGTGGGATGAGTTATTGGTGAACCATGAAATACAGAGTTCAGTTTCGTACCCCACCTTTCCACATAAATCCGGGCTGCCCACTCGATCAACTCTAATAGAGATTTCTCCGGGAACTGACCGGCAATATGTTCCAGTGCCATCCCCCCGGCGTCCACAAAGGGATCACCGGTCGGTTGAAAAGAAATATTTTCTCTAAGCATAGGCTTCTCCTTCATAATATTTTTCTTTTTAAATCAATTTATTGCTTCTCATACCATGCAATAATCCTGGGATATTGTCACTTATAACTGTCAATAATCCGGAATAGTGACGTTTATACTCTCCAATATTGCGCACCGCCTCTTCGCTCATCTCATCCCCAACAAACCAATTCACGAATTCAACCAATTCAACCAATTCAACCAATCAACCAATTCAACCAATTCAACCAATTCAACTATTTTAACCACCCTCCCTCCACACATCCGAAGCCGGCGCTGTTTTTCTCGCCGAAGCCGCACTGGTAGCCGATTTTAATCAGCTCGGGATCGCCGGTGACAATAAAAGGCGCTTCCAGGGCTTTGACATTGACACCGTTCTTGAACCGGATTAGTTTGCTGACTTTGCCGGCTTTTTTAATCAGGTAATCCGGGTCGGGACAAAAGTCAAAGGTGTAATTATTGCTATAGGTTTTTTGATTGAAGGCTTCATATTTTCTGATCAGATTTTGATGGAGGTTAGCGATAAACTTTTCTTTTTCATCGGGATTCAGATATTCCAGGAAATGGATTTCAGAACCGCCGTCGGGTTTATCCCGGCGGGATGAAAGTGTAATCGGCGAGAGGCAGCGCATTTTCATAGGTGATGAAAATTCCGGTTCCGGCAGGGATTGGACCTCCCGGACATCCCAGGTGAGACTGTTTTCCGAAAATTGCAGCCGGAAAGACATTTTCGAGAAAATACCGTAAATGATGTGCTCGTAGTTCGCCGGCAGGGCTGTGGAAAAGATGATTTCAATTTGCCGGACATCGGAAAACCCATTCCGATTCCAGTGATATGGTCGAACGGAAAGGCGGGAAAAGGTAAAGAGTTTAAAGTGTTTGAGGGTTGATTCGAGATTTGAATAGCCCTCTTCATGCAAAAAGTCGGCGTATTTTTCCGAAGACCTGCGGATCAGGTCGTAAATCGCCGACTGTAGTTGATATTGATAATTAACCGGAATAAATCCCGGTTTGCGGCTTATAGCACTGATTCTTAATCTCACAATACATAGCCTCCCGTATAATCAAATCGTAGTACAAACAACGAAAAGGATATAAAAATTCCCATACCCTTGTTATATTTATGCAATAGTTAAAGAATAAAATAATAAAAAGCCAGTGTTTTTTTCCTCAAGTCTTATATTTTTTTTATAACCGAGTTGATAGATTCGTTTTCTTCCGACAAGTCGGGATCATCAGAAT
>DPVY01000048.1:0-160 GCA_003527965.1 Fidelibacterota bacterium | reverse complement strand
TCGGGATCATCAGAATGACAGTTTGTTTATTCTCAATAAATTGAAGTGATTTCAGAGCAGCCAGTTTATTGCGGGCGTTTTCCGGCAGATGATCTATATCCAGATCTTCGAGATGTTTTTTATAAGGAGATTTTGCCAGACGGATTCGTGACAGCCTGCA
>DPVY01000018.1 GCA_003527965.1 Fidelibacterota bacterium | reverse complement strand
TGCCAGCCATCTCCGAGCCAAACTACGGGGTTAAACCTTCGAGTAGAGCCCTCTGAAATGTTTAATTTGTTTGAAGTATTTGTGGAGTATATTATTAGTGGATCTGAACTCACTGAGTTATCGATGTAATATGAATCTCCTAGATATTGGATATACCTGTTAAGAGTCTCATCTTGCAGGAGAGCGGTATGTAACACTATATATTCCACGTTGTAATTGTTTTTCAAATATATCTTTGGATCGATTTCCGAATTCGTATAAATGTCTTCCGTTCCTGAATATAAATAACCAACCACTGGGTCTGGTTGTATGATCTGCGTGTATGCTGGGTCTATGCGCGACCAGTAGCCCCCGAACATTTTTTTATTGTGTACTTTTTGGTATTCATAATAACGCATCATGGTTTCGCCACCGTACGGTGTACCAATACGGCAAATTGGAACGTCGACAATTGAGTAATCTCCATCTTGTGAGATATTGTAGTAAAATTCTGGAGTTGGTTTAACTGCTTGCGTTGGGATCACTCCTGCAAACTCAAAAAGAACAATCAGAGATAATGTAACGCAAATTAACGCTTTTCCTGAGCCTTTAATATTGTATCTCGTAAGTAACGATTTTATGCCGTACGCTGCAAGTATCGCAAGACAGAACATGACCATAATATCGTATCGTGATGGTACTCGAATCATATTGAGAAAAGGTAAGTAAGCGGTGATCACACCTGGTAGCATGAATGTTAGATTTTGTTCAGTATATTTCCACAGGCCGTCAATATGTAACACTGGCCCAAGCGAGAGAATTAAAAAGACAAATAGCGAAATGGTAAACAAACGTACAATTTTTGTCTTCCTGCAGGAAATTAGACTGATCAACGCGAGAACAATTGCTGAGTAACCCATGAATACGATATTTTCGGAGTAATTGCCTGTAAACTGTGAGTATATGCTCCGTGAAACTTCTCCGAAGAAGGGATGGATGGGAGAGGGGGTTACGAATCCGAGGAGGTCTGCAGAATAATAGATGAACGAGTATAGAGATTTTACCATATGTTCATTGTACATATAGTTTACCAACATAAGATAAAGTCCCGGACTCATGATAATAAGAGAAACAATGCCAAATGTCGCAACGTTAACGAAACCTCTTTTTGTCAACAATGGCCTATAATTTAGTATATAATAAATTATTACGAAAATAGAGAGCATTGCCGCAACAGTCCAGGATGTTAACGCATTTATGGCGAAAAAAACACCGCTTAATAAGATATATGGATGTGTTGGCTCTTTGTTCATCTTTAAAAAGAAAAAGACAAAGAATGGAATCCACATGATGCTAAAAGTGTGCAGATGACCGAAAGCTGCGCCAAAATGGAATGGACAGAAGGCGAAGATTAGGCCAGATACAAATGCCACATATGGATCTTTCAATAAATAGTCCATCAGTAGATACATTCCATATGCTGCAAGGAAGAAACTTGATAATACATATATATTGTAACTTGCCACAGACCCTAGGAGGTGGGTTATCGGAATAAACAGCATGAAAGGAAAAATGCCATCATACATGTCGAGTCCAAGTGGGAAAAACAAATGCGTATTATGTAAGGGGTTTGTTAAAAGGGAGGTTGCCGAATAGTCGAACCACCAGAAGTAGTTCGACCAGAAAACAACCTCACCGTGCCCTATATACCTTCCTGCTAGGTCGAATTCGATTGGTGTGCAGATCATCAAAAGTGTGATGATTACGTACAGCAGGAATGGTACCGCATGTCGAAAAATAAACGGCTGGATTTGTTTTATTTTTCCATTTATATCGGGTGAAGTTTTTATCTTCAATATCTCCATAGTATACTTTTTGCCAGTCTATTTTTATAAAGGCTCCGATAAAATGAGGTCCTCTCTGTCTTAACCTGGCATAAAATGGCTGCTATGAAGATATATCCATTATACTGGTGGTTGAACGCAGGAATAAGTCGTTTGAGGAGTAAGACATCGGGCCTCTATGTTTGGGACACTGCGAAGATTACTTTTCCACGAAAACAACTTGTCCGTGGCGGAACCTAAGCGTAGGTCAGATCGTTTCATCATCATGTGCCAGAGTTATTCGGTTTTTAGAGATGGTTTTACAAGGTAAAAAGATAATTAATAGTAATATCAACAGCCTTAGGGGATTGATGGCCCTCTGATGATTACTTCCCACATACTTCAAAATTCATTGCTCGGGTAGTTCTCTAACAAAGATAATCGGGTGTGCAATATTGAAACTAAATTCGCTTACGAAGACAATATTGGCGATACTCATAACGCTGTTGATTTTTTACTTTATCTTCCAACAGGTTAGTATCCAGGATCTGGTGCTGACCTTAAAGAATGCAAATCCCTTTTACTTGGGTATCTCCCTATTTCCATTGGCATTCTCTTTATATTTCATAACCCGGCGGTGGCAGATGTTCCTGTCTGCTATGGGATTTGTGGTCCCTCCCTGGAAATGCTTTAACATTCTTATGGCAACATTTCCCCTTACGGCTGTCACGCCATCAAAAGCGGGGGACTTCGTTAGAGCATATTATCTCAAAGATGAAATTCCTATGACCCGGACAGTTGGAAGTGTTTTGACCGAAAAGGTCTTCGATGTTGTTGTTCTCATCACATTCTCGCTATTAGGGATGATATACTGTCAGTGCTATGAATTTATTTGGCTCTTCTTCATCTCTTTGGCACTGGTATCTCTATTTGTTTTAGTTCTCCGACGAGGCCTGAACCTGCCTATCGGCAGTTCTTGGAACGACCGGATCGATAACATTGCTCTATCGATGCGGAGCCTGCTCGATAATAGAGCCTTATTCGTGAAAACAACTCTCTACTCTATAATAATCTGGATCTTAGCCACGCTGCAGATCTTAATGTTCTTTTATGCATTGGATATCGATGTGGATCTCCTTTATCTTTTTGCGAACATGCCTATTGCAATTTTTATTGGCATGTTACCGGTAAGTATCGGCGGCATGGGAACCAGGGATGCAGCTATCATCTTCCTCTTCTCGGATTACGGGACTGTGAGCGAGCTACTTGCTGTTGGGATACTGTTTTCATTGTTTAGATACTGGTTACTATCGATAATTGGACTCCCATTTATGCGAAAAATGTCACAATGAGAATT
>DPVY01000015.1 GCA_003527965.1 Fidelibacterota bacterium | reverse complement strand
TGTTTCAGGGTAATCGTCCGACCAATTCCATTATGTATAAAAAATTGACGCCGCGGATTCTTGGCAGCCTGATTGCCGTTTACGAGCATAAAATCTTTGTACAGGGCGCTATCTGGAATATTTTCAGTTTTGATCAGTGGGGTGTGGAACTTGGGAAGCAGCTGGCGCAGAAAATATTACCGGAATTGGACGATGAAACACCGGTTTCTGCTCATGATTCTTCGACGAATGGATTGATCAATATGTATAAAGCATTAAGAAAGAAATAACGTGTAGGTAACCTGCTTGGGACACGATCACAGCGAGTGTACCAAGTTCAGCTGTTGCGCTGTTATTATCATGTCGTCGTTCACAGGAAATACTAACCGAGGTGGCTCAGGGTAAATAACGTTAACACTTTCAGGTGTAGCAAGTGTCAATGGGCTTGCATAGTCCCGAAGGTCAATATATAATGTGAATCTTCCTTCAGGAAGTCGACCTGTCTGGATAATTGTTTCTTCTAAATTGCGATTATAATCCACCGACTCCCAATTAACAAAATCAGGATTGCTGAAAATATTTTGACCGGGCATAATAGTTTTAGGATCGCTAAGAACTGTAAGCACCTGCCCATATCTCGAATGTGTTAAGTTCAGTGAAAAAATAATATTCTGAGGTTGACCAGTTGTATTGTTGACAATAAGCGTTGCAATGTTAGGATTACTTTCCCAATCACTGAAATAAGGTGAACCAGGTGAAGGTACAATCAATTGCATTGTAAACTGCTGGGCAGGCAAATATTGCGGAAGAATAAAAATGAAAATAAGTATCAGAAAAATAAACCCGGGATGTAAGCATCTAAAAATTGAAAAGTTACGAAATTTTATATGCTCTATGGTATAACTCATCTAATTTTTTTTAAAATTTTTAAAATTAATAACCATCTTCATAAAAAATTCTTCAGAAATTGCCACCACTGAAAGAAATCAATATAGCTAAAAATTATATCGTAAATTTCCCCTCTGCTAACCTCTAAAAAACTTGGATATAATTAAGAGAATATAACATCTGCTTTAAATCATTATTTTTTTCTTTTAATTTCAAGAATTAATTAACTCATGTCAAGAAAATAAATTTATTTTCTGTCTGATATGGGGACATGGTATACACTTTTGGAGATGATATTGAGGTAATGGTCGGCGATAATTGGATAGAAGACGCAGATTTCGGCAGACAGATTTTGGGTTCGTTCAGTCCAATCATAATTTCCAATTGAAATAAACGCTATAAGTAAATGTCTTATTGAGGAAATCATGGGGGCTGTGGTAATCTTCAATGTCATAGAATTCATCTTCAATCAGGCGATGAGCGGCTTCGACATCGCTGTTGTAGGTTTTTCTGTCGGGAGGGATTTGAACAGATTCTGATTTCATTTCCTTAATGATCTGTTCGTAAAGGGTTTGTCCCCGCTTACGATTCAAGACCTCAATGAACTCAGAGCCGTTATCACTTTGCCAGACGAAATGACTTAAATCAACTCCGTTTTGCATGAGATTACAGCAAAGATAGTAGGTAGTCAAAATATAACATAATTTCCCAAAAGAGTACTAGAAATTACCATGGTAAAACCACCGACTAACCACCGGATTTAAAATGGTTCTCTCGAAGAGAGAGCACCGGTATGTCACGCCGGAAGTTGCCCCGACGGGTCGGGATCGGTCCCGCTCCGTTATTTTACAGACTACTAAACCAGTGGGCTTTTTTGTTTTCTACTTGAGAGCAAAATAATTTCAGTAACTATATTGCTAAGAATATTTTATATAAATCACTGCTGTTTTGTGGCGATTTTCCGCTTCCACACCGTACCCTTAGGCGTATCTTCCAAAACAATTCCCCGGTTCAATAATTCGTCGCGAATCCTGTCCGCCTCCGCCCAGTTACGCTCCTTGCGGGCATTTGCTCTGGCGTCGATTAGCCGCTTCTCATCATCCGCCAATTCGGCTTCTTTTTCCGTAAGAACATTCAAAATCGAATCAACTTTTGCAAGTGACTTTAGGACCGCCGCCGCGTCTTGATTGGTAAGTTCATTATCCTGCCGGTAGCTATTGATCTCATGCATCAATGAGAAGACTGCGCCCAGCGCTCCGGAGATATTCAGGTCGTCGTCCAGCGCCGCTTCAAATTCAGTCAAATATTTTTCAACGCTATCATTGAGTTGTAGTGAGCCGCTTTTAAATTCACCCGATAAAGATTTTTTGAAATCTCTCAGCCGGGTGATGCTCTTCGCAGCGGCTTTCAGCTTGTCAAAAGTAAAATTCAGTTTCTGGCGGTAGTGAGTGCTTAACAGGACATACCGGATCGCTGTTGCATCAATGCCTTTATCCAGCAATTCCCGCAAGCGATAGAAATTGCCGGCGGATTTGCTCATCTTATCCCCTTCCACCATCAGGTGTTCGCAATGCAGCCAGTAATTGACAAATTTCTCACCGGTAGCGGCTTCACTTTGGGCAATTTCATTTTCATGGTGAGGAAAAATATTATCAACGCCGCCGGTATGGATGTCAAAATGATGTCCCAGGTATTTCATACTCATGGCTGAACATTCAATATGCCAGCCCGGGCGACCTTTACCGATTTCAGTATCCCAATACACCGATCGGTCTTCCTCTTTCCAGCCCTTCCACAGTGCAAAATCACGAATTTCCTCTTTTTCATACTCATCATTCTGTACCCGCGAACCGCGCCGCATCTCCTCAATATTCAGATGGGCTAATTTACCGTAATCCGGATATTCCGACACTTTGAAATATATTGATCCGTCTTCCGTACGGTAAGCAACGCCCTTTTCGAGAAGCGATTGAACTAATTGAACCATTTCGGATATATGCTCCGTTGCCGCCGGGTAATATTCCGCCCGTTCAATTCCCAATATATCGAGATCTTCAAAAAAAGCATCCCGGTAGGCTTTGGTAAATTCTGTTATCGAGGTGCCGGATTTATTTGCATCCCGGATAATTTTGTCATCGACATCGGTAATATTCATCACCTGAGTGACTTGATAACCTTTAAATTTCAAATAGCGTCTTAAGAGGTCTTCAAAGATATATGCTCTGAAATTCCCGATATGTGCAAAATTATAAACTGTCGGTCCGCAAGTATACATTTTTATCCGACCGGAGCTAATCGGTCTGAACTCTTCTTTCCTTCGCGTCATTGTATTATAAAAAAAGGTCGACATAATTACATTCCTAAAGGTAGTGAAATATGTCCGGTTTTCTTATCTTTCGGAACCGGCTTTAACATTGCGGGATCGATCTGGATCTGATAGGATGCCTGGATGACATCCAGTGAAATGATAAAACGGGTTTCATTTTCAATCCGTTGAATTTTTCCTTTAATCCCCTTTAAAGGTCCTTCACAGACCTCAACAAGTTGACCGGTTCGCATGTAATTTTCAGACTTTAAAATAAATTCTTCATCAACGGCCCTTTTCAACGCTTCGATCTGAAAATCCGGTATACTCGCCAGATCCTTTTGGAACGTTACAAACCGTACAATCCCGGGGGTTTCCAGAACATAAAGCTGCTGTTTTAATAAAATACGGACAAAGACATAGCCCCGTATCAGCGGTTCCTCTACCCATTTTTTTCGATCGCTCCACTGACGAATTTTTTTCACCAATGGAACATAGGATTCTATATCTTTTTCAAGTAAATATTCCCGGACTTTCTTTTCATGGCGTGGTTTTGTATAAGCTGCAAACCATTTTATATTATCGAGATCCTTAAGCTGAGCGATGCTTTTTTCGGTCAGAGTATTCATTTTTTTCCGTTCCGCCCCAGGTGTATAATCTCTTCCAGTAATTCATTAAAAGACAATCCTATAGCTGCCGCAGCTTTCGGAACCAAACTCGTTTTCGTCATGCCGGGCAGTGTATTCATTTCAAAGAAATAGGGCTGCTGATCGGCTCCCAACCGCAGATCAATACGACCATACCCCGAACAACGCAACAGATTAAAGGCTTTAACAGACATTTTTTGAATTTGTTTATTCAATGCGGGATCCAATTTCGCCGGAATAATATATTCACTCATACCATTAGTATACTTACATTCATAATCATAGATACCGTGCAAAGGGGAAATTTCCACAATTGGCAACGCCTGATCGCCCAGTATGGAGACGGTAAGTTCCCGCCCGGCAATGTACTCTTCTACCAGAAAAACGGAGTTATATTGTAAGGCACAGTCAATGGCAGTCTGAATCTGATCTTCGTTTTCCACAATCGTCAGCCCGACAGTCGAGCCTTCATGACCCGGTTTAATAACCAGGGGTAAGTTGAATTTTTGCAGAATGGCTTCGATGATCTCTGGGTAATCCATACCGCCGTTACGTTCAAAATACAACCATTCGGGCGTCGGAATGCCGTTTTTCTCAAAAATCATCTTTGAGATGACCTTATCCATGGCAATTGTGCAACCTTCGGCGCTGGAACCGTTAAAAGAATATCCCAGGGTCTGTAAAATACCCTGCACAATCCCGTTTTCCCCGCTACCTCCATGGAGAGCGTTGAAAATAAAATCAGCCGATTGTATTTCAGGATGAGCCAATAGGTAGAGCAGGTTTTTATCACCTTGATTGATATGTTCTTGGGTAACTTCAATCGGTTTTTCTATCTGTTCGATAGGTAAAACCGTATCGATTGAAATAACTTCATGCCCGTTTTTTTGCAAAGCTGCGGAAATATTGTCGCCACTTAATAAGGAAACTTCTCGTTCGGAGGAAGTGCCTCCCATAATAACTACTATTTTCATTTATTACGACTTCTTTCTAAGCATTCAACAAGCTGCGCTGCTTCTAAAATATTCTCTGCCACAAAATCCGGGCGCCGGTCCCAATTTTGAATTGCACGAAACAGCGGCGAGTTTATACCGGTTTTTACCAATATCGATTTACATCCTGCGGCGGCGCCGGTTTGAATATCCTTCTGCGAATCGCCAATAAAATAAGACCCGGCGGCATCGATATTGTGCTCGGCAATCGCTCTTTCAAGATTACCCGTTCCGGGTTTGCGGCAATCACATTTATCTTCAGGTTTATGGGGGCAGTAATATATATCGGTTATGGAAATATTGCTTTCTTGTAAGGTGCTTTTCAGTACGTCGTTAATTTCATCAACAGCCCTCTGTGTTGTTAATCCACGACCGATTGCTGATTGGTTGCTTATTATGATAATCAAAAAGCCCAACCTTTGAAATATTCGCAAAGCAGACGGTGTAAATTCAAACAGCCGGAATTCCGAGCTCGATTTTATATAATCTACGCTGTCTTCATTTAAAGTGCCGTCTCGATCGAGAAAAACGGCTCTGTTTTTAGGCGAAGTCAATTAATATCCCGTGGTTCCAGTGTCCTGCCATAGATTGGCATTCATTATTCAACACCTCAATTTTCAATTTACACATTTGATAAGTTACAATTCAAAATCGTAAAATAATAGTGCAGAACTGCCCTGAAAGATTTAAATTTCAACAGCAGAAACGTAAGACAAATGATGAGGTTATTGTGAATCCTGATATCGAACAATTCAAATTGACATTAAAGCGCGGCAAAGCCGCCTACGTACCCATTGCCGAACTGGGCATTCATCCTATTATTAAAGAACATTTTCTCGGGCGACCCATCAAATCGCTGCAAGATGACGTTGATTTCTGGTACCGGGCCGGATACGATTATATCAAGTTACAACCAGCCGCCGACTTCAACCCCGGTAAACTTTTTCTGCAAGACAACGAAAATTCCAAGATAAATGACGATGGCGCTGTTTCCCGGAATCGGGCGACTGAAGGTCAGGGCATAATCACCGGTTGGGAAGATTTTGAGAAGTATATTTTCCCCAAAAAGGATGATTTCGATTATACAAAATTTGAAAAAGTCCGGGAATTGCTCCCCGAAGGCATGGGTGTAATCGGACAGTATGGCGATATTTTCACAATGGTTTGGGAACTGATGGGATTTGAACAATTTTCTTTTGCTTTATTCGATAATCCGGAATTAATCAGCGCTCTCTTCGATAAAATCGGTGATCTTGTTCTAAGCATGTTCGAATATTTCGCTCAGAGTGACACTGTAGATGTACTCTGGTACAGCGACGATATTGCCTATGTAACGGGTCTGATGATATCGCCTGATATACTCCGTAAATATTTCTTCCCCTGGTTAAAGAAAATCGGCAATCTCGCAAAATTATCCAATAAGCCCTTAATCTATCATACCGACGGATTGCTTTTCGAAGTAATGGACGATATTATCGATTGTGGCGTCGATGCGCTGCACCCCATTGAACCACAGGCTATGGCTATTGCCGAAGTCAAAAAACGCTATGGCGACCGGCTCTGCCTGATCGGTCATGTCGATGTGGACCTGTTGTCCCGTGGTACTCCTGAAGATGTCCGGGAGCAGGTTCGTAAAAATATCGAAGAGGCGGCTTATAACGGTGGATATTGTGTCGGTTCCGGTAACAGTGTGCCCGATTATGTAAAATATGAAAACTACATTGCCATGCTTGCAGCTGCCAAAGAATTCGGCAGATAACAAGGATAAACATTGCCTTTCAGATATATTCGGCAAGGCGGCTTCGGGAATTCTGAGCGGTCATAGTTTTATTCTTCAGTATAAAAGTATAGAGTTTCCATTATGACTTTCCAGGAACAATTGAACGATCCCAAAATACTGATACTGGATGGAGCAATGGGCACAGAGCTCCACCGCCGGGGTGTTAACATCTCTCTGCCGCTATGGTCTGCCTCGGCGCTTTGGGAAAATCCCGACATTATTCGCGAAATACATGCAGATTATATCAAATCGGGAGCGGATATTATCACCACTAATACATTTCGCACCGATATCCGGACTTTTCAAAAAGCCGGGTTGTCAAAACAAAACGCCCGACAGGCAACTATTACAGCCGTGGAACTCGCCAAAACGGCTATAAAAATAGCTGTTCCCAAACACAAAATATGGATCGCGGGATCAATGTCACCGCTGGAAGATTGCTATCACCCTGAATTAGCTCCGGATTATGAAACCGCCGTCACCGAACATAAGATCAAAGCATCCTGGCTGGCGGAATCCGGCGTTGACTTTATCCTGATTGAAACGATGAATAGTTACAACGAAGCCCTGGCGGCAACACGCGCCGCCCTGTCAACCGGTTTGCCGGTCATTACCAGTTTTATCCTGATCAATAAAGATAAAATCCTTAACGGAGATCTCATCGACTCCGCTTACACTAAATTAAAAGCCGAAGGCATCACGGCATTATCCATCAATTGCACCCATCATAGCATCATTAGCGGATTTTTAAACACCTATTCTCATAAAATAGAGCTTCCGGTCGCCGCGTATGCGAACGCCGGTTATTACGATATTGAAAAAGGCTGGCGGGCAGATCCCGGATTTAGTCCCTCAAAATATTCGAAAACTGCAAAAACATGGACTAAACAGAGTGTCAAAATCCTTGGCGGGTGTTGTGGATCCACCCCTTTGCATATCCGGCACCTTTGGAATGCGGTCAAAGACTAAAAAAGCAACCGCAAAGGCGCAAAGACGCAAAAAGTTTCAATCCTTGTTGTA